>CASEVQ010000013.1 GCA_949291455.1 uncultured bacterium | reverse complement strand
GTTAATGGTGTAGAATTAAAAGAAATATCAGATTATGCCTTTTATTATGCTGAGTTATCGAGTGTTGAAATTCCTGATACTGTTATAAAAATAGGAAATTATGCCTTTAGTCATTGTTATTTAACAGAAGTGGTTATACCAGCATCTGTCGAAGAAATTGGTTCGAATGCATTTGTGAAAACTATTGTACATACAGAATATAATATGTTAGCAAAAATAATAAATAAAACAGGTAGAAGTTTTGATTGGAAGAAGATAACAGGAAGTAATTATGAAGCAAATTTTGTAACTGGAACTATTAGACATCAATATGGCAATATAAATGTAGTTGATAATTAGACATTTTATAATGTCTTTTTATTTGAAAAACTTTTATATCTATAGTATAATTTACAAGTGTATATATTATAGGTAAGGTGTTGTTATGTATTTAAAAGAAATATCTGCATCTGGGTTTAAGTCTTTTGCTGATAAATTAACAATAAACTTAGATGGTAAGATAACGGCAATCGTAGGACCTAACGGTAGTGGAAAGAGTAATATAGTAGATGCTGTACGTTGGGTTTTAGGGGAACAGTCAGTTAAATCGTTGCGTGGTACTGATAATATGGCTGATGTTATATTTTCAGGAAGTAAGTCTAGAAATGCTTTAAATGTAGCAAGTGTTTCATTAATTTTTGATAATTCGGATAATTATTTGGCTGTTCCATATAGTGAAATTTCTATTAAAAGAAGAGTATATAGAACAGGTGAAAATGAATATTTTTTAAATGGTGAAAAATGTAGACTTAAAGATATAACTGACTTATTAATCGATAGTGCAACTTCAAAAGAATCTTTTAATATTATATCTCAAGGTGAAATACAGAAAATATTGTCTAATTCACCATATGAGAGAAGAATTATTTTTGAAAGTGCTGCTGGAGTTTTGAAATATAAAAAAAGAAAAGAAGAAGCTTTAAAAAAATTGGATAGAACTGAAACTAATATAAATCGTGTTTTGGATATTATAAATGAAATAGAAACAAGGCTTGATCCACTTAAAGAGCAAAGTGATAAAGCTTTAGAGTATATTGATAATAAAGAAAAATTGGAGTCAATTGAAGTTGGTCTTCTTTCTTATGAAATTGAGAATACAAATTATGAATATGATTTAACAAAGAAAAAAATTGATGATATTAATAATGAAATCTTAAATATGAATTTAAAATTAAATAATACCGATACTAATCTTTCAACTAATAAATTAGAACTTTTAAAATTAGAAAAGTTACTTAAGGATTATAATTCTAAATTAATTGAATTGACGAGTAAGGAAGAAAAATTAAATGGTGAGAAAGAATTAATAAAAGAACGTAGTAAGTATGATGCAACGGATAGTAAAATTCATAATAATATAGCTACTATTAAAGAAGATATATATCAAACAGAGAACAATATCAAGTTACTAATTAAAGATATAGAAATTGCTAATACTTCTGTTGAAAATATGAATAGTAGTATAACTAAATTAGAGTTAGAGCTTGAAAATATCAGAAAGAAAAGAAATAGTAATATTAGCGAATTCAATAATAAAAAGCGTGAACAATATGACATTTCTCATAAAATAAATACTCTATCTAATTATATTGAATCTTATGGTAGTATGCCAAATTCAGTAAAACAAATTTTAAATAATCCAAGAATAAAAGGAATTCATGGAACTTTATCAAATGTTTTAGAATGTGATGATATTTATATAAAAGCATTAGAAGTAGCTTTGTCATCAACTAAGAATTTTATTATCACTGATGATGAAACAGTTGCTAAAGTGGCTATTAATTATTTGAAAGATAATAATTTAGGAAGGGCAACGTTTTTTCCATTAAATGTAATTAAACCTAAAGGAATAGAACCTGATGTATTAAATAGTATTGTTTCTTTTGATGGTTATGTTGGTATTTTTTCTGATTTAGTAAAATATGATTCTAAATATTATAATATAGTTTCTAATCAATTAGGGAATGTTATAGTTGCAAAAGATATTGATTCTGCTAATAAAATAAGTATATCAGTATACAGAAGATATAAAGTTGTATCTTTAAATGGTGATGTAATTAATGTTGGAGGTTCTATTTCAGGTGGTAGTATTAATAGTGTAAAAAGTATTATTAGTGAGAAAAATGAATTAGAAATTTTAAAAAGAAAAAATAATGAATTGGAAGAAGTAATTAATGATTTAAATAATTCAATAGCAGTTTCAGATAAAGAAATAGAAACGTGTGAAAAAAAATTATATGAGCAAAAAAATATTTTAATTAATAGTCAAGAACAAGTTAATGCAAAAGAAAATTTAAAAGAAAAATTATGTTCTAGAAAAGAAGAATTAGAGAAAGAATTAAATTCTTTAACTCATTTAGTTGACTTTTCTTTATCTTCACTAGAAGAAAAATTAATTAAAGAGTATTATGAGATAGTCCTTGAAAAGAATAATTTAATAAAGGAAATAGATTTAGTTGAAAAAAATAAAGAAAAGCTATCTTCTGTTATAGAAGAACTTTCTTCTGAAAATAAGATAAATAATTGTAATGCTAATAAATTAGAAAAAGAGCTTAAAGAGTTGGAAATAAAACTTAGTAAGTTAGAAATAAAATTAGATAGTTGCTTGAATACTTTAAGCGAGGAATATTCTTTAACATATGAAAAAGCAAAAGCTAATTATAGTTTAGAAATTGATCCTGACTTAGCAAGAGACGAAGTTAATAAATATAGAAATATTATTAAAAATATTGGTATGGTTAATTTATCTGCTATTGAAGAATATAAAACTGTTAATGAACGTTATCAATTTTTAACTAGCGAAAGGCAAGATTTACTGAATGCTAAGGAAACTTTGTTTGAAATAATTTCAGAGATGGATCAAGTTATGAAAGAAGAATTTAAAACAACTTTTGAAAAAGTAAGAGAAGAATTTAAAAAAGTTTTTCGTGAGTTGTTTAATGGTGGAAATGCTGATTTAAGATTAACTGATAAAGATAATTTATTAGAAACTGGTATTGAAATTGTAGCTAGTCCTCCTGGCAAAACATTAAAAAGTATTACTTTACTTTCTGGAGGAGAAATGACCTTAACTGCCATAAGTTTAATATTTGCAATTTTAAATATTAGAAATGTTCCCTTTTGTATTTTTGATGAAGTAGAAGCAGCATTGGATGAAGCAAATGTTGATAATTTTGGCCATTATTTAGATCATTATAAAGATAGAACACAGTTTTTAATAATAACGCATAAAAAGAAAACGATGGAATATGCTGATTCATTATATGGAATAACCATGCAGGAATCAGGTGTATCAAAATTAGTAAGCGTAAAATTAGGAGATATTGAAAAATAACTTCTTTTTTATATTTCACAAAAATTTCATAGAACATGTATAATATAATATTTGTACGGAGGTGACTTTATGAAAATATTAGTTGTTGATGATGAACCATTAATAAGAAATGTAGTTAAAGAATATGGTAAAAATGAAGGTTATGATGTGTTAGAAGCTATTGATGGACATGATGCTATTGAAAAAATTGAAGATAATTTAGATGTAGATTTAATTATTATGGATATAATGATGCCTAGATTAGATGGTTATAGTGCTTGTAAAGAGATTTTTAAAATTAAAAAATATCCTACAATAATGTTATCAGCAAGAAAGGAAGAATATGATAAATTATTAGGTTTTGATTTGGGAATTGATGATTACGTTACAAAACCATTTAGCCCTAAAGAACTTATGGCTAGAGTAAAAGCTGTAATAAATAGAAGTAAAAAACATGAGTTGGAAAGTGAAATTTATACTTATGAGACATTGGAGGTAAATTATAAAGCTCATACTGTAAAAATTGATAATAAGGAAGTTAAATTAACACCCAAAGAGTATGAATTGCTTATTTATTTTATTGAAAATAGCAATATTGCTTTATCCCGTGAACAGTTATTATTAAATATTTGGGGTTATGATTTTTATGGCGATGATAGAACAATAGATACTCATATTAAAATGTTAAGAAATAATTTAGGTAAATATAGAGACTTAATTGTTACTGTTAGATCGGTAGGTTATAAATTTGAAACAATTAAAGAATAGTTTGGAATTTAAAGTATGGTGTTATTTAATTGTATTTTCTATAATAATTCTCTTTTTTTTGTGGATTTTTCAAGTTGTATCATTAAAAAGTTATTATGAATTGTCTACTAAAAAAGAAATAAATAAAGTAGTAAAACAAGTAAAAAATAGTTACGATAATTCTGATTATGAAAATATTTTTAATAAATTATCTTTTAATACTGATACATGTATTGAGTTATATGATGGAACTATGAGAGTTTATTCTTCTTTCAGCTGTAATACAAAATCGATAGAGTTTAGTCAAGAAAAAAGGGATTTTATTTTGAAAAATTATGATTCTCAAGGTTATGAAATAGAAGATGATAATTTAAATAATAAAGTCTTATTGTATGGTATTAAATTAGATGATAATAGATATGCTTTTGTTCAGGCTTCTTTAATACCAGTTGATTCAACTGTAAAAATTTTAAAACAGCAACTAGTTATAGTATCAGTTGTTGTATGTTCTTTATCCTTATTAGTAGCAATATTTATTTCAAAGAGAATATCTAAACCTATAGAAGAAATTAATGAAAATGCTAAAAAGTTAGCAGAAGGTAAGTATGATTTAACTTTTAAAGATAAGAGTACAATAAAAGAGATAAATGAGCTTAATTCAACTTTAAATTATACAAGTAAAGAACTTGCTAAGACAGAAAATTTACGAAGAGAATTACTTTCTAATGTATCCCATGATTTAAAAACTCCACTTACGATGATAAAAGCTTATGCTGAAATGGTTAGAGATTTAACTTATAAAGATAAAAATAAAAGAAATCAAGACTTAAATGTAATAATAAATGAAACGGATCGTTTGAATTTATTGGTAAATGATATATTGGATTTATCAAAGTATCAGTCTAATACAATAAAATTAGAGTATAGTGAATTTGATATAAACGAGCTTATAGAAAATATTTTAAAACAGTATGTAATTTATGAAGAAAAAGATGGCTATAAAATAAATTATAAATCATTTGGTAAAATAAATGTAATTGCTGATAAAAGAAGAATAGAGCAAGTTTTATATAATTTAATTAATAATGCTTTAAATTATACTGGTGATGATAAAAAAATATATATTAGATTAATTGATAGTAAAGAAGCAGATAGAGTAAGAGTGGAAATATCTGATACTGGAAAGGGAATTGATAAAAAAGATATTCCTCTTATTTGGGATAGATATTATAAAGCCGATAAGACTTATTCTAGAATTCAAATAGGTAGTGGAATAGGACTTTCAATAGTAAAAAATATTTTGAAATTACATAATGTAACTTATGGTGTTGAAAGTACATTAAATGTTGGAACAACATTTTATTTTGAATTAATTAGAAGCGATAATAATAAGTAATTATTGCTTTTTTTGTATATTTCTTTTTAAAATAAACATAATATTATTGTTGTAAAATAAGATTTAAATATAGGGGTATATATGAATAGAATAATAATGTTTATAATTGGATTAATTATGGCTAGTATAGGTCTATCTTATATAATTATATATTTAAATCTTTTAGTAATTGGTTATAGTTTCATTGACTATTTAATTTATATATTTACAAAATTAGAATGTATAATTTTTTTTATTGGTTATATGTTAATTTTACTATCAATTATTGTTAAAAGGAGAAAGAAAAATGACATACATGTATGATATTTTATTAAATTTTACAGATTCAAAAAGAATTTATGACTTTTTTGAGTGGGATTGTAATGATGAAATTTTAAATATAAAAAAAATATCAATTTTTAAAGTTAGTAAAAAAACATTATTAGATATATATAATTATAAAGTAAAGATTGATGATAATTTCTTAAAGAAAATAGAAAATACTGCTATAATATATAAGCAAAGTAAAAGAAAATATAAGTATTTAACAATTCTTTCTGATGGTAATAAAGCAATTGGAATTTGTATGAATGATAGAGGAATTATTGAATTTAAAAGCTTTTTATTACTAGAAGAAGAGGAAGAAGCTTGTTTTATAGTTAATAAGTTAATAGATTTGGATTTGAAATATAAAAGGTTAGAAAAAGTAAAAAGTTTTCAATTTATAACAAGAAAGGAAGAATTTACAAGGGATTTTTTGTTAAAAGAAATTAATGAGTTATACAAGAATAACTGTTTTGAAAAGCTAAAATATTTATATATTGAATATTTTGATAGAAAAGAAGACAATATTGAACATATTTATAATGAACTTATAAAAAGTTTAAATAATATTAATGATAAGCATTTAAATATTTATAATTTATTAAAATTAACTTGTAAAAAATAGTTATTTTTTATTTTATAAAAAAATTTTGCAAATATTAAACATTTATGTTAAAATATAAACTATTCACCAAAAGGAGTGTTTATGCAAAAGAAAAAAATTATATTATGTTTATTGTTAGGATTTTTGCTAATAATAACTGGTATAACTGTTTATATAGTTAGGGATTATAATTATAAGGCTATCGAAAGTAAAAGAATAGAACTTGCTAGGAAAAAAGTAAGTGAAGCTAATGTTACAAAAAGTCAAGAAGATATTGATGAAGCAAAAAAATCAATCGATAGTTTAAATACAGTTGAAGTTAAAGAAGAGTTATCTTTAGCAATTAGTGATTTAGAAATTTCTATTGCTAAAGAGTCAGTACAAAATGAATTTAATTTATTATTAGATGTTATTGAGAATAACTTAAATGAAGAAGAGTTAAATATGGTTATAGAAAAAATTAATTCTATTGAGTATTTGGACGTTAAAGAAAGTTTATTAGAAAGAGTAAATACTATACAAAGTCTTATTGAAGAAGAAAAAGAAAGATTAGAACTATTATCTTATTATAATAGAATGAAAGAAATTGATGCAATGAAAGTTGTATCGACACCGAATGAAAATGCTACTGTATTGGAAACAATAACGGGAACTATAACTGCTTTTACACCATTTTGTAGTGATGGCTGTCAAGGGTATACAGCCTCTGGAAAATATGTTGGTAATGGTGATATTTATCAGTATGACAGTGAATATGGAATGGTTAGAATAGTAGCAGGTGATTCATCATATCCATTTGGTACTATTGTTAGAATTAAAAATTTAAATTATTTTGGTGAAGATATTTATGCGATAGTATTAGATAGAGGAGGAGCAATTGGTAAAAATAAAAGAGCTATTTTTGATTTATTGTTTGCTTCAGATGAAAATGCTAATAAGTTTGGTGTAGCATATAATGTTGAATGTGAAATTCTTAGATTAGGATATTAATAATTATTAACATCCTTTTTTTATTGTGATAAAATTAGTTATGGAGGATTATATGAATGAATTGATTATTGAACAAATAAGTAAAGATTTAAATATAAAGGTAAAGCAAGTTGAAAGTGTTCTTAAACTTTTACAAGAAGGTAATACTATTCCTTTTATTGCTAGATATAGAAAAGAAGCTACAGGTGCTTTAGATGAAGAAATTATTAGAAGTATAAATGATGTGTATGTTTATCAAGTTAATCTTTTAAAAAGAAAAGAAGATGTTATAAGATTAATAGATGAAAAAGGAATGCTTACTGATGATTTGAAGAATTCTATTATGGCTTGTAATAAGTTAATTGATGTTGAAGATTTATATAGACCTTATAAGGAAAAGAAAAAGACTAAAGCTACGGAAGCTATTGCTAATGGATTAGAACCACTCAGTAAAATTATTTTATCATTTAGTGACATTGATATAGAAAATGAGGCTAAAAAATATTTAACTGATAAAGTTACTAGTGTAGCTGATGCTATAAATGGTGCAAAATATATAATAGCAGAAATAGTTAGCGATAATGCTGAATATCGAAAAGAGATAAGGAGAAGAACTTATCGTGATGGAATAATAGTTTCAAAGATTAAGAAAAATGCTAAAGATGAAAATAAAATTTATGAAATGTATTATGATTATCAAGAAAAAGTAAATAGAATTAAACCGCATCGTATTTTAGCTATAAATAGAGGAGAAAGTGATGAAGTTTTAAATGTTTCAATTGATATTAATGAAGATGATATCTTAGATTATTTAAATAATAAAATTGTAAAGAAAGATAATTATTGTAGTATTTTAGTTAAAGAGGCAATAAATGATAGTTATAAAAGGTTAATTAAGCCTAGTATTGAACGTGAGATTAGAGCTATGCTTAAGGATATGGGAGAAGAAAGTGCAATTGACAATTTCGCAAAGAATGTTGAAAATTTATTGTTAACTCCGCCTATTAAAGAAAAAGTTGTTATGGGCTATGATCCAGCTTTTAGAACCGGATGTAAATTAGCAGTTGTAGATAAAACTGGAAAACCTCTTGATATAAGTGTTATTTATCCAACAGAACCACATAATAAAATAGAAGAAAGTAAAAAGATATTATTGGATTTAATAGATAAATATGATGTTGATATTATTGCAATAGGAAATGGTACTGCATCACGTGAATCAGAAAAATTTGTGGCTGAAGCAATAAAAGATGCTAAGAAAAGAGTTGAATATATTATTGTTAATGAAGCAGGTGCTAGTGTATATTCAGCATCAAAATTAGCAATAGAGGAATTCCCAGACTTAACAGTAGAAAAAAGAAGCGCTATAAGTATTGCTAGGCGTTTGCAAGATGCTTTATCTGAGCTTGTAAAGATAGATCCTAAAAGTATTGGTGTTGGTTTATATCAACACGATGTTACTCCTAAAAAATTAGATGAATCGTTAGACTTTGTTGTTACAAAGACTGTAAATCAAGTTGGTGTAAATATAAATACTGCTTCGCCTTCTTTATTATCTTATGTATCAGGATTGAATAAAAAAGCTATTGATGCTATTATCGAAGAACGAAACAAAAAGGGTATGATTACTTCTAGAGAAGAAATAAAAAAGATAAAAGGAATTACTCCTAAAGTATATGAACAATCAATTGGATTTATGAGAATAATTGATGGAAGTAATCCTTTAGATAAAACATCTATTCATCCGGAAAGTTATAAAGAGACAGAAAATTTATTACAATCATTAAATTTAACTGTCAATGATATTGGAACAGATAAATTAAAAGAATTATTAAGCAATTTTAATATAAACGAATATTGTGAAAAATTAAAAATAGATAAATATACATTGACTGATATAGTTAATGATTTACAAAAACCAAATCGTGATCCAAGAGATAATATGCCTAAGCCACTTTTACGTGGTGATATTTTACATATTGAAGATTTAAAAATTGGAACTAAACTACAAGGAACTGTAAGAAATGTGGTGGATTTTGGAGTATTTATAGATATTGGATTACATAATGATGGACTTGCCCATATTTCTAAACTTACAAATAAATATATAAAACATCCTAGTGAAGTAGTTAGTGTTGGTGATATTGTCGATTGTTATGTTACTGATATTTCAATTGAAAAAGAGAAAGTATCTTTAAGTTTAATAAAGGAGAAATAAAATGAAAAAAAGTATAACAGAGTATATCGATTATATAGATAAGTTATTAAAGAAAAAAAACATTGATAATATTGAAGAAATTATAAGTACTCATTTAATAAAAATATCTTTTTATCAACATGAAAGACTTATTCATTTGATTGTAACTTCTTTGGTAGCAATTCTTTTAATAATCAGCTTTTTATATATGATATTAATGCCAACGTTAGGTTTAATATTATTGACTTTGATGTTTATATTACTTATTGTTCCTTATATTGTACATTATTATTTTTTAGAAAATCATGTTCAGAAATTATATATTCAATATGATGAATTAAAAAAAAAGGCAACTGATTAATAGTCAGTTGCTCTTAATTATAATAATCAATTTTTATTGCTTTTTTTACATCTTTCATTGTTTCTTTTGCAATTTTTTGAGCTTTTTTTGTTCCTTCAATTAGAATGTTATCAACTTCATCAAGATGTTCTTCATAATATTTTGCTTTTTCTTGAATAGGTGATAGAAATTCAAGCATGTTTTTTATTAGTTCTTTTTTGCATTGAACACATCCACGTAATCCTTTTTTACATTCTTTGCAAATAAGTTCTTTTCCTTTTGAATTTATTAAATTATGGTAATAATAAACCATACATTTAGATGGTTCTGCTGGATCATCTTTTTTTATTTTGTTAGGATCGGTAATTGCACTCATAATTTTTTTTGTTATAACTTCTTCATTATCACGTAAATAGATAGCATTTCCTAAGCTTTTTCCCATTTTATCATTTCCATCAAGGCCTTTAATTCTAGTAGTTTTGCTTAAATATGGTTCAGGTTCTTTTAAAGTTTTACCATATATATTATTAAATTTTCTAACTATTTCACGACATTGTTCAATAAGAGGTAATTGATCTTCTCCTACTGGTACAATTTCACCTTTAAATGCGGTAATATCTGCAGCTTGACTGATAGGATAACCTACAAATCCATATGTAACACTTTCTCCATCGTTTCCAAATATAGCTTTTTTTTGAGCTATTTCAGTTTTTATAGTTGGATTTCTATATAATCTAGACATAGTAACTAAATTAGAATAGTAAACTGTAAGTTCTGCTATTTCTGGAATCATTGATTGAATAAAAATTGTTGATTTTTTTGGATTAATTCCAATTGAAAGTAAATCAATTGCGATTTCTCTTACATTTTCTCTAACTTTAATTGGATTATTAAAATTATCTGTTAAAGCTTGGACATCGGCAATTTCAAAAAAAGAATTATATTCATCTTGAAGTTCTACCCAATTTTTTGTTGCTCCAAAATAATGTCCTAAATGAATTCTTCCTGTTGGTCTTATGCCAGTTAAAATTGTTTTTTTCATAAAATCTCTTCCTTTTATAAATATTTTAACATAAATAATATAATAGTAAATAAATTATATTTTAATTTTATCAAAATGTCGGTATAATAATTATGGTGATTGTATGAAAAAAAAGAAGAAATTACTAATTATTGTAATTACTAGTTTTATTTTGGCTTTTATAATTTTTATAAATTTTCCTAGTATAAAGTTGGAACTTGTTGGAGGGGACATAATTCTAAATGTTTATGATGAATATGTAGAGCTAGGTGCTAAAGCATATTATAAAAATAAAGATATTAGTAAAGATATATATATAGAAAGTAATGATTTAGATACTTCAAAAGTTGGGGTTTATAATATAGAATATACCGTAAAATATATGCAAACTAAGAAGAAAATAACTAGGATTGTAAAAGTTGTAGATAAGGTTGCACCATCATTAACTTTAAATGGTGAATCAGTAGTGAAATTAACTGTTGGAGAAGAATTTAATGATCCGTTAGTTATTGCAAAAGACAATTATGATGGTGATGTATCTTCTAATGTTGAGATAATTAGTAATATAGATAAGAATACAGTTGGAACTTATGAAATTGTATATAAGGTTAGTGATAGTTCTAATAATGAATCTTCTATTAGTAGAATTGTTATTTATCGTGAAAAAGTTGATGTAACTAAAAATCCAGAAATAGCTGTACTTAACTATCATTTCTTTTATGATCCATCTTTAGGGGAATCATGTAATGAGTCAATATGCATTGATATAAAAAAATTTAGAGAACAGTTGAATTATTTAAAGGAAAATAACTATAAGACACTTACAATGGAAGAATTTAAAGAATGGATGTATGGAGAAATAAACATTCCAGAAAAATCTGTTTTAATTACAATTGATGATGGTGCCATGGGGACAGGTGCTCATAATGGTAATAAACTTATACCAATATTAGAAGAATATCAAATGTATGCTACTTTATTTTTGATTACTGGGTGGTGGGATATATCTAATTACTCATCTGAATATTTGAGTGTTGAATCTCATACTAATGATATGCATATGAGTGGATTGTGTAGTGGTGTTACAAGAGGGGCTCAAATGTTATGTAGTAGCAGAGAAGAAGTATTAGCAGATTTAAAAAAATCAATTGAGATAACCGGTTCAAAAACGGCATTTTGTTTTCCTTTTTATGCATATAATAATGAAGCAATAGAAAATGTTAAAGAAGTAGGTTTTTCTTTAGCATTTATTGGTGGAAATAGGAAAGTAAATAGATTAAATGATAAATATAAAATACCAAGATATCCAATTTATAAAAATACTTCATTAAATGAATTTATTAATATGGTTAGTTAATGAATATAAAGATAAAAATTGACAAAACTATAAGTATTAAATATAATAATATCATCAAATCGATGAACAAAAGAAGTAATAACAATAATTTTTATAGAGAGTTAGTGAATGGTGAAAACTAATAAATAGTTGTTATGAATAACATTTGTGAGTGCTTAAAGAATAAAGTAGACTAAGCCGGTATGCACCGTTATTGCTATAAGGTGATTACTTTTGTAATAAATTGGGTGGTACCGCGGAAATACTAGTTTTTCGTCCCTTCTGGGATAAAACTAGTATTTTTTTGGGAGGAAAATTATGATTGATGTAAAAGATTTGTATAGCAAATTAGATGATTACATGGATAAAGATGTAATATTACAAGGATGGATTAGAAATCATCGAAAGCAAAAAGAGTTTGGGTTTATTGACTTTTCTGATGGAACTTGCTTTAAACATGTTCAATTAGTTTATGATAATAAGTTGAAAGATTTTGATGTTATTCAAAAGTATCATGTTGGGTGTGCAATAACAGTTGATGGAAAGGTTATTAAATCTGTTGGTTCTGGTCAAGAATTTGAAATTCAAGTAAAAAGTATAAAATTAGAAGGTGACTGCCCAGAAGATTATCCAATGCAACCGAAGAGACATTCAAATGAATTTTTAAGAGAACAAGCTTATTTAAGACCTCGTGTAAATTTATTTCAAGCGGTATTTAGAGTTCGAAGTGTAGCCGCAGATGCAATTCATAAGTATTTCCAAGATAGAGGATATGTTTATTTTCATGCTCCACTTATAACAGCTAGTGATTGTGAAGGTGCTGGTGAAATGTTCCAAGTAACGACACTAGATTTAGAAAAAATAGCTAAAAGTGGTAAGGTAGATTATTCTAAAGACTTTTTTGGAAAACAGTCATCACTTACTGTATCTGGACAGCTAGAAGCAGAAACATTCGCTTTAGCATTTAAGAAAACTTATACTTTTGGACCAACTTTTAGAGCAGAAAATTCTAATACTAAAACACATGCTAATGAATTTTGGATGATTGAACCTGAAATTGCCTTTTGTGATTTAGAACAAGATATGGATATTATGGAAGATATGCTTAAGTACATTGTTAATTATGTTTTAGATAAATGTAAAGATGAAATAGATTTTTTTGATAAGTTCGTTGAAAAAGGTTTAAAAGATAAATTAACTAAGTTAGTTAGTAGTAAATTTACAAGAATAACACATGAAGATGTTATAACTATTTTAAAAAAAGCTGATGTTAAATGGGAATTTATTCCAAAATATGGTGAAGATATTGCTAAAGAACATGAAAAATACATTACTGAATATTTTAATGGTCCAGTATTTATAACTAATTGGCCAAAAGATATAAAGGCTTTTTATATGAAGCAGAATCCAGATGGAAAGACAGTTGCAGCAGTTGATTTAGAAGTTCCTGGAGCAGGAGAGTTAATGGGTGGATCACAAAGAGAAGAAAATTATGATAAACTTGTTAATCGTATGAAAGAATTAAATATGCCATTAGATGGAATGGAATGGTATTTAAATTTAAGAAGATTTGGTGGATGTTATCATTCAGGATTTGGAATGGGATTTGAGCGATTGTTAATATATTTAACTGGTGTTGAAAATATTAGAGATGTTATACCATATCCTAGAACTCCTGGAAATTGTGAGTATTAATATTTGTAAAATTAAATAAAATTTGAATAAAATCCTCTTTTTAGTAGAAAATACTATTAGGAGGATTTTTATGAGAAAAATAATATTGTTTATTATAATTTCTTTTTTTGTTTTAGGATGTGATAATTTAATGAATACGCCTACAAAGAAAGTAGAAGAATTTTTTAATAAATATCAAACAATAGACAATAAAGTTGTTGAACAATTAAATTATACAATTGACAATGATTATGAATTAACAAGCGAACAAAAAGAAAAATATAAGAATATAATGAAAAAACAATATAATGATTTGGTCTATACTATAAAAGAAGAAACTGTAGATGGTAATAGTGCAGCAGTAAAAGTTGAAATAGAAGTATATGATTATAATAAATCTATTATAGAAGCTAATAATTATTTACAAAATAATCAAGAAGAATTTTTGAATGAGGATGGTACAGTTAACAAGGAAAAATTTGTTGATAAAAAATTAGAATTAATGAGTAAAAATACTGATAGAGTAAAGTATACTTTAAATTTATCTTTGATTAAAAATAATGATGTTTGGAAAATGAATGATATTACGGAAATAGATAGGCAAAAAATTCACGGTATATATAATTATTAAAAAAATTGCTTTTAATAAGCAATTTTTATGTGTTATTTTGAGTAGAATTTTCTTTTTCTTGTGAATTTGGATTTATTATTGGACCACTAGATGTTGGTATTGATCTATCAACAAATGTTGATTTTATCTCATTTTTATTTTCTATTTGCCCTACGTTACTATTTATACCTAATTGATTATTTATATTCATTTGACCTGTTTGTTCTGAAATGCTTCTATCAGGTATTACTTCTTTAGTATTAGGACTTGTTAAATATATTGTATCAATTTTATTTTTTGCTATTGATTCAGCTTGCTTTTTGAGTTCGTCATAGTCTAAATTTTCTGCTTCTATTGTGTCAGTTTCAAAAGCATAATTTGTAATATAAGTTAATATTATGGAAAAAATTTCAACATAAAGTGAAATTGTTACAACTTTATAGGCAGCTTCTGATGTTTCTTTTAGTGATGCAAAATTAAACCCTTTATATCCATATACATTTGGAAGTGTTTCAATCATTTCTGTTTTAATTATTACCCATAACTGGACGATTATACTGGCAATTATGGCTATGTATGCAATTTTTTTTATAAAGTCACATATAGTGTTATTTGGCTTTACGACACATAAAAGAGAATAAGCTAAAATGTACAGTTGTATTTGTGAAATAAAGTTATATATATTTACTATAACACTATATAATGATTGATTTATATCTTTTAATGGTAAAAATAAGACTGTTGCCGATAAAATTATTGAGAATAGCATAAAAAATAGTATTATTCTTATAAGATAATTTTCATCTTTTCTTTGAAGACAAAAACAGCAAATTGACATTATTACTATTGGAATTATATTCATTGTAAATAGTTCTGATAATTTAGAAGCAAATTCGGGAATATTATTTACTGAAAAAATAGAGCTTGTGATAATTAAGGCAACTAGGCATCCAATTAATAAAATAGAAAATAATTTCATTAAGTTTTTCATGGGGACAATCATTCCTTTCTACTATTATTACTATATAAATTTAACATATAATTATAAGTTTTACAATATAGAAATGTTTGTGATATAATTAGACATGGTGATTAAAATGAAAATTAAATACAAATTATTACATAATGATTTAGAAACTAAAGCTAGATATGGAAATATTGAAACTAATCATGGTATAGTAGAAACACCAATGTTTATGCCGGTTGGAACACGTGCTACTGTAAAAATGTTAACTCCTGAAGAATTATATGAATGCAATAGTGGTATTATTCTTTCGAATACTTATCATTTGTGGCTAAGACCGGGAGAAGATTTAATAGCTAAAGCTGGTGGCTTACATAAATTTATGAATTATAAAAGACCCATATTGACAGATTCTGGGGGATTTCAAGTGTTTTCTTTAGCAAAACCTAAAGATATTACTGAAGAAGGTGTACGTTTTAAAAGTCATATAGATGGTTCTAATCTTTTTTTAACTCCAGAAAAAAGTATTCAAATTCAAAATAAATTAGATAGTGATATAGCAATGAGTTTTGATGAATGTCCACCAGCAAGTGCAAGCTATGAATATATGAAAAATAGTGTTGAACGTACTGTTAGATGGGCAAAAAGAGGAAAAGAATCTCATAATAATTTAAATCAATCATTGTTTGGTATTGTGCAAGGTGGAGCATATGAAGATTTAAGAAAGTATTCAGCAATTGAGACTGTAAAGCTTGATTTTGATGGATATGGAATTGGTGGAGTTGCTAATGATGGAGAATCTAAAGAAGATATGTATAAAGCAATTGATTATTCAATTCCATTTTTACCTGAAGATAAACCAAGATATCTTATGGGTGTAGGAGAACCGGTAGATTTATTAGAGGGTGTGGAGCGTGGTGTAGATATGTTTGATTGTGTTTTATCAACTAGAATTGCAAGGCATGGAAATGCTTTTACGAGAAGTGGTAAAATTAATTTAAAAAATAGCAAATATAAGGAAGATTTTACTCCTATAGAAGATAGTTGTGATTGTTATACTTGCAAAAACTATACTAAAGCATATATAAGGCATCTAGTAAGTAGTGATGAATCGTTAGGTGGCAGATTATTGTCAATTCATAATACTAGATTTTTGATTAAAATGATGGAAGAAATAAGAGAAGCAATAAAAAAAGATAAATTTTTAGAATATAAAAAAGAATTTTTAAAAAAATATGAAAATAATATTTAAGGTGTTATAGTATGAAGAAGTATATATATTTTCCAACAGGTGTTTGTTCTACAAAAATAGTTATTTATATTAACGAAGATAATACAATTAATAAAATAGAAGTGGAAAATGGTTGCCCTGGAAATTCTATTGGGATTTCTGCATTATGTCAAGGTAAAAAGATAGATTATGTAATAGAAAAATTAGAAGGTATTAAATGTGATAAAAAAGTAACATCTTGTCCTGATCAAATAGCAAGGGCATTAAAAAAAATTAATTAATAGGAAAATACTTCCTATTTTTTTTCTTTTTTGTTAATACCTATAACACTACCAATAATCGTTACTATTAGTATTAAAAAGTAATAAAAAATTTTTATCATATTGAAGTTATCATTAAATCCTAAATAAGAAAGTAAAGTCATAAATAAAATTGTTATTAAACCAACTTTAATTCCTTCTAAATATCCTTTATTATTACTTTTAATACCGATATATATACCACTTATAAAACTAAATATCAATATAGATAAAAGTTTTAATACGGAATTAGTAGTATTTCTTATTATATCAAAATAACAAAGACTACTTAAAAATATATTGACTAATATAGTAGTTGATATAACAATGAGAAAAGCTTTTAGATATTTCATAAATTCACCCTAATAAAGTATATTATAATGAATAGAAAATAATACCAATAAACATAATAAAATAGGTGATAGTATGGATTATTTAATAGTATTATTTAGAACTTTTATATTTTATGTTCTAATAATAATAATATATAGGTTTATGGGTAAAAGAGAAGTAGGGCAATTAAGTATAATTGATTTAATAGTATCTATACTTATTGCAGAATTAGTAGCTATTTCAATAGATAATAGAGAAGAGAGCGTTTTTTTATCTATATTACCAATTTTCTTTCTTTTATTTGTCCAAATATTATTATCTAACTTGTCTATTAAATTTCCTAAATTTCGTAATATGATAGATGGTGTTCCATCAATTATTATAAATAATGGTAAAGTAAATTTTAAAGAGATGATAAAACAAAGATATAATTTAGATGATTTACTTACTCAACTTCGAGAAAAGAAAATTAAGTCAATAGAAGATGTTGATTTTGCTATTTTAGAAAATAATGGTAATCTTTCTGTATTTTCAAAATATGACTCAAGAGTAGGAGAATATCCAATTGCAATTATATTAGATGGACAAATAAACTATCAAACATTAAGAAAAATAAATAAATCTCAAAAATGGTTAGAAGAAATGTTAGTTAAGAAAAAAATTAATTTATCGCAAATTTTTTATGCTTTTTATTCTAATAATTCTTTATATATTATAAAAAATGATAATTAGTTATAAAAAAACTACTAACATATTTAGTAGTTATTTATAAGTTTCCTTTTTTATTTGTTCTAAGTTGTATTGCATTAATTTAAAATAGTCATCATTATTGTTTCTTTCATTTGTAGTTATATTATCTAACTTTTTTAATTTAATTTCTGTTAATGATGAATTATTTTCAAGCAATAATTTTACAGTTTCATTATCTTCATTATTTTCTAAGCTATAGATATATTTTATTGAATTAGAATTAATCATATTATTAACTTCCATAACAGTTTTATCTAGTGCCGTGTTGTCATCATCTAATGAGATAACATTAAATCCGTATTTTTTTAGATAGTTAAGTGATTTATTGGCAACAACAATAGTATTTGAAGTAGCATTTTCTGCAGTTAATTTAATTTCAGCGTCTAATTCTGATAATTTAAGTTTTAATTCGTCGTATTTTTCTTCAATTTCTTTTATTAAATAGGTATTATCAACATATTCAATAAGTCCATTTTTAATGTTTTGAGCAACCATCAATAAATTAGAAGGATTTAACCATAGTTCTTCTATATATTCAGGACTCATTCCTAAACTTCCATCAATTATCAATAATTTTTTGTTTTTTTCTAATAATTTTACAGCAATATCTTTATCATTCCCAGCACTTACATAAACAAATAAATCTTCTTTGCTATAATTATCTATCATTTTATCGTTTATTTCGTAAGTTAAATTATTAACACCATCAGGATAAATTGACTTTACTAAACAATGATTGCCGTATAATTGTTTTATTATAAATTCTAAGGGATAGCTAGTAGTTATAATATCTATTCCTTCCATTGTGTCAAGTTTAAAAAAATCACATCCTGATAATAATAATACGGAAATAATACTTAATATAAATAGTTTAATTTTTTTCATTTTAATTTCTCCTTAATTGGTACAGGATCATATCCATTTTTTTTATTGAATGGATTGCATCTTAGTATACGTTTAATAGCTAAATAACAACCTTTAAAACATCCATATTCATCGATTGCAATAATGGCATAATTAGAACAAGTCGGTTGAAATTTACACATAGAATGACTAGGCGATGGAATTTTTTGATATGTTTTTATTAAAAAAATTAATAATTTTTTCATATTTTCACCAGACATTCACTATTATTATTTTACTATTAAATATTCATTTAATCAATAATATAATATTTTTGTTTAAATAAGTTTTGTATTTTGTTATAATAATGGTGGTGATATAAGTGAACGAATTATATAATTTATTGAATATAAAACCTAATGATAATAAATATTATATTACAGCTTTTCAACATTCATCGTATGTTAACGAAAATCATTTAAAGAGTGATTATGAGAGATTGGAATTTTTGGGAGATGCAGTTTTAGAATTAGTAATAAGCGATTATCTTTTTCAGAATCTTGAAATAAAAGAAGGAGATATGACAAAATTACGTGCTAGTTATGTTTGTGAAAATGCTCTTTTTGAATATTCTAAAGATTTGCAGTTAAGTAAATATATTAAAGTTGGTCATGGCGAAGAAATTGATGGTGGAAGGTATAAAAAAGTAATACTAGCAGATATTTTTGAAGCTTTAATGGGAGCTATATATTTGGATTTGGGTTTCGATACTGTAAAAAGGGTAATTTTAGGAATAATAGTACCTTATATAGAAAATCCAAAAGTTATATTTTTTAATGATTATAAGTCTGCATTACAAGAATTTGTTCAAACAGAGCAAAGAAGTCTTGTGTATGAAGTTGTTTCTGAAGAGGGGCCTGCTCACAATAAATCTTTTACTGTTGTTGTCAAAGTAGATGATATAGTTTATGGAACAGGTACTGCACCAAGTAAAAAAGAAGCAGAACAAGAAGCAGCACATGATGCTATTAGAAAGTTAGCATTATAATTGTTGTATTTTGTTTAAAAATTTGATATACTTTTAAAGTATTTTCTTAAGAACATTTTAGAAAGGAGATTAGTTTTGAGTAAAATAAAAATTTTTAGTTTAGGTGGACTAAATGAAAATGGTAAAAATATGTATGTAATTGATGTTGATAATAGCATTTTTATTTTTGATGCAGGTCTTAAGTATACAACTGATAAAATGCTAGGCGTCGATTATATTTTACCTGATTATACTTATATAAAAGAAAACAAAAATAAAATAAAGGGTATTTTTTTAACACATGGACATGATAGTAATATGGGGGCAATGGCTGATATTTTGTATGAGATGCCAAATTTACCGGTTTATGCTACTAAGTTTACTATGGAGGTTCTTAAAGAAGATTTATTAGAAAGTGGAGTTACAGCTACATGTTTGAAAGAAATACGTCCTCATTCAAAACTTACTTTTGGTGAATTAGTAGTATTTCCTATTAGTGTTACTCATTCTATACCGGATTCTGTTTGTTATGTTCTTTATACAAAAGATGGTGCTATTGTATATACTGGTGACTTCGTGTTTGATTCAACGATGATGGGAGCATATAAAACTGATATTGGTAAACTTGCTTATGTTGGAAAACAAGGTGTTTTATGTTTATTATCAGAATCGATTTATGCCGAAAAAGAAGGACATACTAGTCCAAATAATAGAGTTAGTAGCTTTATAAGAGAAGTGTTACATAAGAATGAAAATAGAATTATAGCAACAATAATGACCGCTCATATATATAGAGTGCAAGAATTATTAAGCGAGGTTGCAACTACTAAAAGAAAAGTTGTTATTATGGGGAAAAGCTTACAAAATATAATTAATAAATCAATTGAAATGGGATATCTTAATTTTAATAAGAGTCAAATTGGTGATTTAAGTAATGCTAATGATAAAGATGTAGTTATTCTTATTTCTGACGAAAAAGAAAAACCGTATATGAATTTAGAAAGAATATTAAAAGGTTTTGATAAATATATTAAACTTAAAGAAACTGATACAATTTTTATAACAGAGCCACCATATGAAGGTTTAGAAAAAAGAACAGCACTTATTATGGATGAGATTGCAAAAAAAGATGTTAATGCAATTTGCTTAAATGCTAAAAAGCATTTATTACATCATGCTTCTCGTGAAGATTTAATGTTGATGATCAACTTAATTAATCCTAAATATTATTTTCCTGTTAAAGGTGAATATCGTCACCAAGTAATGAATGCTGAGATTGCTGAACGTTTAGGAATACCAAAAGAAAATATAATATTAAAACAAAATGGTGATGTTGCCACATTTGTTGGTGGTAAATTAACTGAAGAGTTGGAACATGTTGAAACAGATGAAATATTAATAGATGGTAAAAGTCAAGGGGATATAGGTGATTTGGTTTTAAAAGATCGTGAAATGTTAGGAGAAAATGGTATTGTTATAGTCAGTTGTACATTGAATAAGAAAAATAAAGATATTTTAGCAGGACCAGAAATTTTAACACGTGGATTTGTCTATGTAAAAGAAAGTGGGGAACTTCTTAGAGAAACTCAAGAAATTTGTTTAGATGTCATAAAAGATAGTATTGATATAGAAAATAAAAATGTTGATTATAATAAAATAAAAAATGATGTTCGTGAAAAATTGGGAAAATACTTTTATAAAGAAACTGAATGTAAACCTATGGTTATAACAGTAATTCAGGAGGTTTAGCTTTTTATATCAATTATTTAAAATGTAGATTGGTTCTTTGTCAAATAGTGTGTGTAGATACAAAAAAGTGATAATTATTTATAAAGTCAATGCGTTAAGCATTGGCTATTTTTTTGATTTTTAATAAGCTTTTGCATATCATAATTCTGGCTTTAAACCTTTTGAAAGATCTAAAACCAAAAGCTATTCTTTTAATAACTTTAATAAAATTATTATTACCTTCAATAAA
>CASEVQ010000012.1 GCA_949291455.1 uncultured bacterium | reverse complement strand
AAGTAAGAGTTATAATAATGGAGAAGTAATACCAGAAGAAGAAATAGAGAGTTATTTTGTATGGATACCAAAGTATAGTTATAAGTTATGGGATTTAGGGAACTATAGTAGTCCTACAACAATAGATGCAAGTAAAGTACATTCAATAGAGATAAGATTTGGAACAACAAATACTACTGATAGTGTAGAAGGAGAATGTACAACACCTGGAGTATCAGGAGAGAGTGGAAATTGTGAAGTAGGAGATTACATGACCCATCCAGCTTTCTTAGCCTTTAATACAAATGGAATATGGGTAGGAAAGTTTGAAACAGGATATAGTGGTGCAACAAGTAAAAGTGAAGCACAAAGTAATACAGCAGAAGTAAATAAAGTAATAGTAAAACCAAATGTATATAGTTGGAGAAGTATACAAGTAGCGAATGCTTTTACAGTAAGTTATAATTACCAAAGAGAATTAGAATCTCATATGATGAAAAATACAGAATGGGGAGCAGTAGCGTATTTATCACATTCTATTTATGGAATAAATGGTGAGATAAGACTAAATAATAATTCTGATTTTTTAACAGGATATGCAGCAACAACAGAAAATGGAAGCAGTAGTACAACAGATGTAGCAATGTGGAATACTCCTACAGGATATTTAGCAAGTACAACAGGAAATATAACAGGAATATATGATATGTCAGGAGGAGCAAGTGAATATGTGATGGGAGTAATGAAAGATAAAAATGGTAATTTAATGTCTGGTAATATTTCTACTCATAATTCGGGATTTAATGGAACATTGTATGATGGAAGTAGTATAACAGATGGGATGGATTTCCCAGAAAGTCAATATTATGATGTTTATAATAATGGTGACATTTTTAATTATGCAGGAAGGATATTAGGAGATGGAATAGGAGAAATTGGACCATTTTATAGTCTTGAATCATCATGGTATAGTGATTCTGCATATTTTGTTAGCTCTGGCTACCCTTGGTTCAGCCGTGGGGACAGCTATGGCAACGGTTCTGGGGCTGGTGCGTTCTCTTTCAACAGCTACAGCGGGCCTGCTATCAGCTACAATTCTTTCCGTTTGGTTTTGTCTATATAGTTTTTCCACTTGTGGAAAAACTTAACCCTGATCTTTGTGGTTTAATAAATAATCGAAGGATATAGACAAATTTAATAATAATAAAATTATGCTAATTGTATATTATATATTAACAATTAGCATTTTAATTTACCGTAAATGTTATTTTGTAACATAATTCATATTCTTTTTATTGAAATAACTTATATGTCGACAAAAAGTGATTTTTTAAAAGTCTATTATTTACTTGGTGATAATATGAGAGTTAAAGTATTTGATGAGATGCATGAAAAAGATTTAGAAAATAGTGTAAATGATTTTTTAAATGAAATTGGTGATAACTTTATTGATATTAAGTATCAAGTTGCTATTTCGATGTTCGCAGAAGAACAAATATATTGTTTTTCGGCAATGATTTTATATAAAATAGAAGAATAGTCTTAACAAATTATAAAAAAAATGATATATTATTTATTGATAGTAAGGAGTGGTATTATGACAAAGAAAACTTGTCCTAATTGTAAAGCTAATATATCAGCTAATGTAAAATTTTGCCCAAAATGTGGTGAAAATGTTGAAAAGGTAGAAGAAAAAGAAAAAATTACTGAAAATAAAAAAGAGGAAACGATAGTTGTTGAAGATACTAAGGTTGAAGAAAATGATAATGTTGTTGAGAAACCTATTGAAAATAATAAAGTAAAAGGAAAGTCACATTTAAAATTAATATTAGTATTATGTTTAATATTAATAATTGTTTCTGGTGCTTTAGTTTGGTTTTTTGTTTTTAAAGATGATGATAAGAAAGTTAATGATAAAGATAATGATATTGTAGATAAAGAAGAAAATAATGATGATGAAGAAAATGATAATGATGATGATGATGAAAAAGATGATGAAATAGGTAGTGATAAATTAAATTACTATGGAAATACTTATGAATTTTCTGAAGGTGTTGCTTGGCTTAAAGATAGTTTTTATATTTATTTGATTAATGATAAAGGAAAAGTTCTTAATAAGTACGATGGACGTATTTATGATGGATACTTTGATTTTGAGGATAGTAAATTTAATGATGGTTATGCAATGGTTGGTAATGATTTATATAATTCTAAAGGTGAAAAGGTTAAGTTAGAAGAAGATTATACAGAAATTAGTTATTATGGTGAAGGATTGTTGGTAGTAACTATTAAAGATGAAAATTATAAGGGTACTACTATTGAAAAAGGAATTTATGATTTAAATAATAAAAAATATAATCTTGAGTTAGATGATGATATTACTAATATAACTTATTTAGGAGATAGAATGTATTTATTATATTATGGTGAAGATAGAGAATACTATGTATATGATTCTACTACTAAAAAAGAATTTAGTATTGGTGATAGATATGACGTTTTAAAGACAGAGTATAAAGATGGATATATAATTTATCAGGATACTAATGCTTATGAAATTTATTCTATTGATAGGGATGGAAATAAAAAGTTAATAGTTGGAAATAGTAGACATGCTCAAATAGGACAATATAGTGATGGTTTAGTATTTATAAATGATGCTTTTTATGATCTTAATGGTAACAAAGTAATTGATTTAAAAGATGAGGGTGTAAAGAACAATCCGATGTTTATTAATGGCTATGCTTTAGTTTTCTTTGATACGGGATATTTTACTGTTTTGAATAAAGAGACTAAAGAGTATATGTTTGAACCTAAGGCATATACTGATATGGACAATACTTATAATGGTTCTTTTGAACTAGGATTTTATAGAAAGCAAACTGTTATTTCAAATAGTGGTCATTTAATAGTAAGGTTGTATGATGAAAGTACTAAGACTAAGCACTGGGCAATTATGGATGTAAATGGTGATATTGTTTATGAATTTTCAGAAGCTATTAATATAAATACTGTAATTTCTGATAATGACTATATTGGTGTTAGCGATAATGTAAAACAAGAAAGCTATTATGTTTCAACTAGTGGTAAAAAGTTAGAAATTGTTGAATAAACAGAAAGGTTTATCTTTCTGTTTTTAATACTTTATAAATTATTTGGATAATAATATATATTGGAGGTGTTATTGTGCTAGAATTAAAAAATATATCTAAAAGTTATACTACAGGTAATTTTACACAACAAGCTTTAAAAAATATAAATTTAAAATTTAGAAAAAATGAATTTGTTGCAATATTAGGACCATCAGGTAGTGGGAAAACTACATTATTAAATATAATTGGTGGATTAGATAGATATGATGATGGTGATTTAATAATAAACGGTAAATCTACTAAAAAATTTAAATCTAGAGATTGGGATTCTTATAGAAATAATTGTATTGGATTTGTTTTTCAAAATTATAATTTAATTACTCATATTTCTATATTGGAAAATATTGAGATGGGAATGACGCTTAGTGGTAAAAGTGCTAAGAAAAGAAAGAAGAAAGCGTTAGAAGTTTTAGAAAAAGTGGGATTGAAAGATCATGCTCATAAAAAGCCAAATCAACTGTCTGGCGGACAAATGCAACGTGTAGCAATAGCTAGAGCTTTAGCAAATGATCCTGATATTATTTTAGCAGATGAACCAACTGGCGCATTAGATTCTAAAACTAGTGTTCAAATTATGGATCTCATAAAGGAGATAGCTAAGGACAAATTAGTTATAATGGTTACTCATAATTCAGAACTTGCTGATAATTATGCCAATAGGATTGTTAAATTTAAAGATGGTGAATTAATTAGTGATTCTAATCCGATAAAGAAAAATGAAAAGGAAGAACATTTATATCAAATTAAAAAAACTTCTATGAATTTTATTACAGCTTTAAAGTTATCTTTTAATAATATTATTACTAAGAAAGGTAGAACTTTAATTACTGCTTTTGCTTCCAGTATTGGTATAATTGGTATTGCTTTAATTTTATCTTTATCTAATGGTTTTGATATTCAAATAGATAAGTTTGAAACGGAAACTTTGTCTAGTTTACCAATTATAATTAGTAAAGAATCTGTTAATATTACAGAGGATACTATTGTCAGTATGCAGGATGATAGTAAAAAAGAAGAATCCTATCCAAAAGAAGAATATATTTATACTAGAGATTCAATTATAAATACTTTGGTTCATGAAAATGAATTTACTTATGAATATCTTGATTATATTGAAAATATTGATGAAGATAAAGTAGCTGGTATTTCTTATACTAGAATAACAGCTTTGAATGTTTTAGGAATTGTTGATGGAAAGAAAACAGTTATTCCTACTGGGTTATCTTCAGGACAATCATATTTCTTTGCTTTGCCAAAGAAATTAAATCAAAATATAGATGGTGTAGTTGAAAAGAACTATGACTTGTTAAAAGGTAGATTACCTTTAGAAAAAGATGAATTGGTATTATTAGTAGATAGTAAAAATAGGATTGATAAGAATTTAGTTTCTTATTTAGGATTAGATCAAAATATAGAAAAAATATCTTTTGATGATATTATTGGTAAGGAATTTAAATTAATATTAAATAATGATTTTTATAAATCATTAGGTAAATATTATACTTTGAATATTGATTTTGAAAGTATGTATTCTAATAGTAATGCTGTTACTCTTAAAATAGTTGGAATTATGAGAGGTAAAGAGAATAATAAATTATTACAAAATGGCAGTGGTATTGGTTATACAGAAAATTTAGTTAACTATGTAATAGAAAGTAATTCTAACTCTAATATTGTTAAATTACAAAAAGAAGTTAATTATAATGTTTTAACAGGAGAACTTTTGGATTTAGAGACTGAAGACGGTTTGGAAACAAAAGAGAATTTATTAGCGTATTTAGGAGCTTCTACAGTTCCTTATGCTATAAATATTTATCCTAAAGATTTTGAATCAAAAGAATTTATTACTGATTATCTAGATGATTATAATGATAAACAAATAAAATTGGTTGAAGATATTGTTAAAAAATATTTAAATATATTAACAGATAAAGTAGATAGTTCTTCTGATTTACTTTTAAAAGAAGTTGACTCTTCTTTAGCTGATAGGGTACCAGATGAAGTTAATCTTTCTTATGAAGATGGTATGATTTCAGGTATAATAAAAATTGGTAATTGTGAATTTTTAATAGAAGATAATACTATTAGTAGTAGTAGTGGTGGAGTTATTTATAACGATTTAGCTGCTACTATGGTAAGTTTATCTGGTTCAATTATGGATGCTATTACAATTGTTTTGATTTCATTTTCGGCTATATCTTTAATTGTATCTTCAATAATGATTGGAATTATTACTTATATTTCTGTATTAGAAAGGACAAAAGAAATTGGTATATTAAGAGCACTTGGTGCTAGAAAGAAAGATATATCTAGAGTATTTAATGCAGAGACATTCATAATTGGGATTACTTCTGGAATAATTGGTATAGTTATTGCTAGACTTTTAATAATACCTACTAACATTGTTCTTTATGATTTAACAGAACTTGAAAATGTTGCTAGACTTAATCCAGTACATGCTCTTATTTTAATTATTGTTAGTGTAACTTTGACTGTTATTGGTGGGTTAATTCCAGCAAATATTGCAAGTAAGAAAGATCCAGTTGAAGCACTTAGAACAGAATAATGATTAAAACTACTCAAAAATATTGAGTAGTTTTTATATTTAAATATGTTATACTATAAATATAGTAGGTGGTTTAATGTCTAAAAAGAAGATTTTATTTGCAGTTTATAATTTGGATATTGGCGGAATTGAAATTTCATTAATTAATTTATTAAAAAATATAAATTATGAAAAGTATGATATTACTCTGGTTTTGGAGAAAAAGGAAGGCATTTTTTTAGATGAAGTTCCAAAGCAAATAAAGATAATAGAATATAAAGTTAGTCAAAATAAAATATTAGTTATTAGAAAATTTATAAATTTTTGTAAACAGCTAAATTGGAAATTTCATTATAAAAATCATTATGATTGTGCTATTAGCTATGCAACATATTCAAAGCCTTGTAGTTTTTTAGCTAGAATATCTTCTAACAATTCAATATTATTTGTTCATAGTAATTATTGTCAGCTCTATAGTGATAATGTATTAGTTAAAAAATTTTTTGACGGAATTACGATTGATAAATTTAAAAGTATAATCTTTGTTAGCAATGAAGCTAAAAATGATTTGTGTGGTGTTTATGAAATTGCTAATAAATCATTTGTTATTAATAATTTGATTGATTATAATAGAATTATTAAATTGTCAAAAGTTAATATAAATTTAGATTTAAGATATTCAAAAAACTTTGTTTTTGTTGGAAGATTAGATGAAAGTTCAAAAAAAGTTTCTAGAATAATAGAAGTGGCAAAAAAATGTAAAGATAAAAAGATTGACGTTGGTTTTTGGATTGTAGGTGATGGACCTGATTTAAAATCATATATTGATTTGAAAGAAAAATATAAATTAGATAATGTAATTTTTTATGGGCAACAAAAAAATCCTTATCCATATATGAGTAATGCTGATTATTTAATACTTACTTCTTCTTATGAAGGCTTTCCTGTAGTGTATAATGAAGCTATTATATTAGGAAAACCAATTTTAACTACTGTTGATGTAAGTGATGATTTTATATCAATTCCTAATCGATTTGGTATAATTGCTAAGCATAATGTAGATGATATATTTGATAAAGTTATTTATTTATTAAATAATGGATTTGTAATAAAAGAAAAAGTTAATTTTAAGAGTATAAATAATAGTCGTATAAAAAAGATTGAAGAGATAATGGAGTATAAAAATGATTAAGTATAGTTTTATTGTTCCTGTTTACAATACAGCTAAATATTTAAATAGGTGTTTAGATAATATTGTTAATCAAACGTATAAAAATTTTGAAATTATAATTGTAAATGATGGATCAACTGATAATTCTAAAGATATTATTAATATGTATAAAAAACAAAATACAAATATTAAAGTAGTAGAACAAAAAAATAGTGGTCTTAGTGTAGCAAGAAATCATGGTGTTAGTAAATCCAGTGGCAAATATATTATTTTTGTTGATAGTGATGATTATATTGAAGAAAAACTACTTGAAGTTGTAGATAAAAGAATTGATAATGTTGACGTTCTTAGGTATCAAGTAATTGAGGAGGATGATTCTAAGATTAAATGTGTTAAACATGAAGAAAACGGATTTGATTGTGTTTCTGGGATTGAAGCATTTAAAAAGATAACACAATATCATTACGTTGAACCAGCTTGGTGTTATGTATTTAATAGAAAATATTTTGTTAAAAATAATTTTTCTTTTATGCCTAATGTATACCATGAAGATTATGGACTTATTCCTTATATTATTTATAAGGCAACTAAGGTAAAATCAATCAATTATTTAGGGTATCATTATATTACAAGACAAGGAAGTATAATGAATAATAATGATTATAATAAATCTGTCAAAAAAGCTTTTGATATGTTAGATCAATACAAAAATTTAATATTAATTTCAAAGAAAAATTTGAATTGCAATAATAATGATGATTATTTTTTAAGTTATTTATCTAATTGTGTTATTGTAAAAGCAAGAGAATTAAAAGGTAAAGAAAGAGAAAAATACATTAAAGATTTAAGAAAAATAAAAGCTTTTAATGGTATACTTACTAATTCTTTAATTAGAAAAATAAAAAAATTATTAATGAAATTAAATTTGAATTTATATTTAAAGGTGATAAGATGAAAAAAGTTTCTGTTATAGTTCCTGTTTATAATACTGAAAAATATTTACGAAGATGTCTTGATAGTTTGGTAAATCAAACGTTAAAAGATATTGAAATTATTGTTGTTAATGATTGTAGTACTGATAATTCAAGAAAAATATTAGATGAATATCAAAGTAAGTATAAAAAAATGATTAAAGTATTAAATAATGAAACAAACAAAGGTATTGGACATAGTAGAAATTTAGGAATTTTACATTCTAATGGTGAGTTTTTATCTTTTATCGATAGTGATGATTGGGTTAATGTTGAAATGTATGAAAAAATGTATGAAAAGGCTCAAAAAGATTCTTTAGATTTAGTTATATGCAATTATGATAAAATGTTAGAAAATGTTGATGGATCTATAACTAAAATTTCTAATGATTATGTTATTCCAGAGTATTTAAACACCAATTTATATGAAACTCCTGAAATATTGCTTACTGTTAATATGGCGCCATGGAATAAATTATATAAGAAAAGTTTATTTAGAAATATTCAATTTCCAACTGATTTAAAATATGAAGATATGATAGTGGTTATAAAAACTTTAGCTAATGCAAAAAAGATAGGATTTATGCATGAAAGTTTTAATTATTATTTAGTTAGGTCTAAAAGTGAAACTACTGTTATGGATCAAAGAGTATTTGATATATTTAAGATTACAGATTTAACTTTGGACTTTTTAAAAAAGCAAAAATACTATAGTGAAATTTCAGAATATGTTGAAGCTTTTGTTATTAGAAATATTTTTAGATATACTTTGCAACAAAAAAATCAAAAATCAAGAAACTTAAAAATACGTTTTTTAGATGATGCTTTTAATTATTTAGAAAATAATTTTCCTAATTGGAGAAATAATAAAATATGGAAAAAAAGGAATGCGTTTAAGAGATTAATAGAATCGAATAAAACCTTAACTAAAATTTATTGTGATTTGTTTTAAGTAGTAGAAAGGATTTGATATTATGGAATTTGTTTGTTGTTATTGTCCATAATTTTTAAGTCTTTTAATTTATTTGAAAAAGTATGAAAATAAAAAAGATAATAATTTACTTTATCGAGTTTGTTATTATTTTTTAAGTGTTTTATTTGTTAATTTTGTAATATTATTAGTAACAAAATTAATTTTTAATACTGAAATTTATACTTTTACTGTATTGTTTTGTATAAAATATATATTGATATCAGTATTATTGTCTTTGTTTACTCATTATCTTTTTAATTTGTTGATGATGAAAATAAAAAAAATTAAAATTTTTGCCTAATTTTCTTACATTAATTTATGTTTTACTATTCATTGTTATAATTTATGCTTTGCCTATATTATTATCAAAGATATTTTCTTTGTAATTACAATATCTGGTTTCTTTTTATTTATTATAAATTATATACTTTTGAATATTAAACAAGAAGCCTTTTCTATTTATAATATATATAATGTAAAAGATGGTATTAAATATTTAAATTTCGTTATTAAGATAATAAATTTTAAGATTATTTTATTTTTACTTTTTGTTATTTTACTTCTTGTAATTGGTTATAAACTATTAAAAAATATAAAAGAAGATAAGAGAAAATTTATAAAAATAATTATCAAATTGTATTAGTAGTTGCTTTATTCTTTTTGCTAAATATATTTCTATTGGTTTATTAGAAGATTATAGTGTAGATGTGTGGGAAAAAAATGATTTTGCTAAATATTATTATGATAATTTTGTAAATACTAAAAAAAGTTTGAATGTTTTAGATTTATATGAATATACATTTAGAGACTGTTGGCTATTTTTTAAGAATTTTTGGATTACTTCTGTAAGTAAAGCTGATGTTGACTTGATTATTCAAAAAAAATAATGTTGAACATGAAGTAAATGATATAATTGGGATTTTTAGTAATAAAAATTTGATTATGGTTATGTTGGAAAGTATAGATAATTTTGTAGTTAATGAAGACGTAATGCCAACTTTATCATACATGATGAATAATGGCTGGAATTTTACGCAACGTTATAGTGCTTTAACTGGTGGTGGTTCTACTATTGCAACAGAGTTTACTTCTATGACTAGTCTATTTTATAATGATAGAAATATTAATTATATTAGAAATAATTATAATTATTCATTTATGATATTTGGATAATCCTAATTATTATGATGATTCGCAAATATTTCAAATAGAGTATGCGATGATATTTTAGTAAATGATGTTGATTTAGCTCCTACTATATTAAATTTATTTGGTACATCATATAATTATAGCTATTATATAGGAACTGATATTTTTTCAAAAAAAGAAAAAATGTAATTATATTCAATGATTATAGTTGGTATGATGGAAATATTTATAGTTCTGAAGTCAAAATTATTGATAGTTAAGAATATTTTGTTGATATTTCATATTATGTAGAAGATAAAATGGATTTAAGCAAAATGATTATTGATATTAGTTATTATAAATAGTGCATTATACTTTGTTTTTTTATTATATTATTCAAAAAAATGATTTATCGATATTAATAAATATATATATATATATTGGAATATATATCACAATTTTTCTTATTTGTTGTATTATATATATTTTTATTATAATTATTATTAATATTTTTTAGTATACCAAAGTATATTAACATAAAAAATGATAAAATAAAACACACATAAAAAATATGCTTTATGTGTGTTTTGAATTTTTTGAAATAAAATTTTAATTAATATTAAAAATTTTTTGTTAGATATATTAACGTTTTTTTCTTATTAAATTATAAAATTTTTTAAAAATTTTTTTGAATGTAGTTTTTAAGGTTTTATTTAAAACATATTTGGTATTATTATCAATATGCCATAGTAATATTTCTTTAGATTTATTAGAAAAATCTTTATCTAGTGAAATAGTATCAAAATTTTCGTTTATTTCTTTAAACAATAAATTAGATTTATAATTCATTATCTGATAATTAAGATGTTTAGCTAGTTCCAATTTTTGATTTTTCAGAGCAACTATCATAGTATCTTTTGCAAAATTCATCTCGGAATCATTTTTCAATTCTATATTATCTATTTCTTTTACATTAAGCTTTTCAGGAAAAGTTTTTATTATTCCAGATTTATCGAGAGCTTCCAAACTTGCCATTGTTCTAATGCACTTTTCACACTTACAACAATTATATTTATCATTACTTGAATAACAAACTCTTAAGTTTTTTCTTACTTCATCATTATCAGAAATAAAATCAACTTTTTCAATTCTTGAAGCTTCTGCACCATCATAAATAAATTTTAATCCATCGCAATTCCATAGATAATTTATAATTATATGAGAACCTCTTGGAACTAATACTGAATAATCATTACATGATGGCATATAGCAATAATTATAATTTTCTGACATAAGTAATAAAACACTTGCTATAGCCGGTCCATAACAAAAATTTCCCCAAGAAGCATACTTATTAGTAACTTCAAATCCTAAATTTGTTTTAACAAAAATTATATCTTTATTAAATTTTTTTGCAACTGAAGATAAATTCTTTTTTACTTTATTAAAGAACTTTTCTTCTGTTAGTGGAATATCAAATCCCCAAACATATAATAAATCATTTATCTTTTTGTTATTTTTTATCAAAGTGTAGAATGCATCAACTCCACCAGTAAAGCAAGAGATTGTTTTTCTTTTTTTAGTATAATTTATATCTTTAGATATTTTATTTGCTTTTATAGTGACTCTTTTAAGTTCTGGGAACCATTTTAAAAGAATATCTTGATAAACAAAAGTATTATTATAAAGACTTTTTGAAATTTCTCCATTAATTTCAAATATACCACCAAATTTCATTGCAATTGGCAAAAATATCACTAAAAATGCATTTGCAGGTCGTTCTGATAATTTTTGATTCTTTGGAAATTCATACCATACATAATTATGTTCATCGTTTACAGTAACATCTGCACTAATTTTATTATTGGAAACTTTTATATTTTGAATTTTTACTCCTATATTTAAACATTCATTTTTCACTTATTTTCTCCTCCAATTCATAGAGCCTTCCATAAAATTATAAACCCATGCTCCATATCTTTCAATATTATAAGCTCCTTTATTTTTAAATTCTTCTTTTGAAAAATCTATTTTTTAGTTGTTTCTGTTTCTATATTTGCATAGGCAGGATCAATTATTATAGTTTCGTAATCAATTAATTTTATACTATCATCAATAATACCATATTCTTTTAAGTTTTTTAAAGTTAAATTAAGTTTTTTTAATTTCTTTTCTGTCTATTTTTTCATCTTTTTTATAATTTATTTCTGTAAACACATTTGATTTTTCTTCACCCAATATAGTATTTTAAAAAATATTCTATACCAATTGCATTCTTTAGAAGGAATATAAGTCCAATTCTCTTTTTTTACATGATGAAAAACCTTTATCAAAACCTAAATTAAATACTAAAACTTTATTATATGACATTTCTAATAATAATTCATTATGCTATCCAATTTAATTTTAAGAAATGGTTGTAGAATTACAATTGTATATTTTATAGTTATTGAAAGTATAAGAAACTTTTGTTATACTTATTTTATATGTAGTATTTACAAAATCAGGAGGTAATTATGAATTTAAGCTTTTCTAAGTTGATTAGATATAAAAATAAAAATGTTAAAATTAAATATATAAATGATTGCGTCGTTATTGAAAATAAAACTAGTAAACCTGCTCTTCTTTTTTTTAATAAATTATTTAAAAATGAAAATAAAGCAATACAGACTTATTTTGAAGGGAAAATTGTTGATGGTGAAGCAGCTGTTTTAATGATATTAAATCGTAAGCGTGAAATAATGGCAGAGACAACATTAAACTCTAAAATGATATATTCTGGTTTAATAAAATATTTTATAGTTGTTTTAAAGGTTTTTCCTAATACAACAGTTGAAATAAAGAATGTTAGTCTAAACTATATAGATTATAGAGAAGATAGTATCGTTTCAGAATTTAATAATGATATACTTGTTGTAACACCTAGTTATCCTAGTGAGGAACATAAATATTTGTCTGGATTTGTTCATTCTAGAGTTGTTGAATATAAAAAAAATGGTATAAATGTTGATGTTGCTGTTGTTTATGATTATAAAAATATATCATCGTATGAATTTGAAGGTATTAAAGCTGTTAGAATGTCTTATATTCATTTACGTACTTTATTGCAAAGAAAAAAATATAAGAAAATTTTAGTTCATTTTTTTGATAAGCATTATTTTAATGTTTTTCAAGGAGTTGATTTGAGTAGTACGCAAATGTTTATATGGATTCATGGACCTGAAACATTGCATTGGGATTATCCTTACTATATGACAAAATATTTTGAACCGTATAGAGAAATTCCTGATAGTTTGAAACAAGAATTTATTGAAAAAGATAAAATGTTAAAATTAGTTAATGAAAAGAATAATGTTAAATGGATTTTTGTGTCTAATTGGATAAAAAATCGTAGTGAGGAATTATTAGGATTTAAGTTTAATAATTATGAAGTTATTCCAAATATAATAGATGTAGATTTATTTAAATATAGAAAAAAAGATTCAAAAACTAGGAAAAAGATATTTATACTTCGTCGATTTGATGACATAAATAAATATGCAGTTGACGTTAGTGTTAGAACAATTCTTGAATTAAGCAAAAGAAAAATTTTTGATGAGCTTGAATTTAATATATATGGTAATGGAGATGCATTTGATAAATTATTTAATCCAATAATGAAATTTGATAATGTTCATTTTTTTAAAAGTTTTTATACACATGAAAAAATTGCAGAATTACATAAAGAAAATGGAATAGCATTGTTTCCAACAAGATATGATGCTCAAGGGGTTTCAATGTGTGAAAGTGGTAGTTCTGGTTTACTTGTTGTGTCAAGTAATAATGATGCTATAAAGGAATTTATTCCTTCTAAAGATGGCAATATAATTGATACAGAAGATTATATTAAATATGCAGATTTTATAGAAAATATTGTGAATAATCCAAAATTATTTGATAAGATTTCTAAAGACACTCGTGCTATGATAGAAAATAAATGCTCTTATGAAAATACAGTACAAAAGGAAATTTCTTTTTTAAAAAAGGATTTTAAATTAGAGCTAAATATAGAAAAAACTCAGTTAGTAAAAAATCCTGTTTTAACTGTTGTGATACCTGCTTATAATGTTTCACAATATATTGAGAATACATTAATTTCTCTAGTTAAAGATAATAAAAATTCTAAGTATGTTGAAATACTAGTTGTAAATGACGGATCAAAAGATGATACATCTTTAGTTGTAAAGAATTTTATTAATAAATATTGCGATAATGATAAACCAATTATTAGATTAATAGATAAAGAGAACGGCGGTCATGGTTCAACGATAAATCGTGGTATTGAGGAAGCAAAAGGAAAATATTTACGTATAATAGATGGTGATGATTGGGTAAATACTAAAGATTTTGAAAAATTAATTCAAGAATTATTAGAATGTGATTCGGATATAGTAGTAACAAATTATTCTGAAGATTATTTAGCTGGAAATCGTAGTGACTTAATACATCGACTAAATTACGAGATTATGGTTCCTGGATATAAATATAATTTTGATGATTTGTGTATAGAGAATTATGGTTTTAAGCATTGGGGACCTATATTAGCGACAGCAAATATATTAACAGAAAAATTGAAAGAAGCTAATTTTAAACTTAGTGAAAAAACTTTTTATGTAGATATGGAATTTAATTCATTTTATTTACCTGTTATTAATTCAATAACTTATTATAATTTAGATGTTTATAGATATTTTATTGGAAGAGATAGTCAGTCAATAAGTGTTCAGTCTTTTGTAAGAAATATATCACATCATGAAAAAGTTATAAAAAATATTTTACATTTTCTTTACAGTGCGGATTTATCTAGTTATAAACGCAGATATATTTATAATAATATTGTTTATCCAATGATACAATCGCATTATGATTTGTTACTTGATACTATTAGAAATTCAAAAAAATTTAAAAGCTTTGATAATATGTTACACAGTATTTTATCAAAAGATGATTATAAAAAAGTATGTAAAAATAATAGAATAAGAATTCTTAGAAAAACTAATGGAGTTTTTATTAACTTATTGTTTTATTTAGTTTGCATAAAGAAATTTTTAAAGAAATAGGGTGATTATATGAAAAAAATTAAAGTTATGAGTATATTTGGAACAAGACCTGAAGCAATTAAGATGGCTCCTTTAATTAAGGAATTAGAAAAAAGAAAAGAAATAGAATCAATAGTATGTGTTACTGCACAACATAGGGAAATGTTAGATCAGGTATTAGATACTTTTTCAATTAAGCCTAATTATGATTTGAATGTGATGAAAATGGGACAAACTCTTTCCGATATTACAACAAGAGTTTTAGTTGGTCTTGAGGAAGTTATTAAGGAATCTAAACCAGATTTAGTTTTAGTTCATGGTGATACTACCACTACATTTGCTGGAGCTTTAGCAGCTTTTTACAATAGAGTATTAATTGGGCACGTAGAAGCTGGGTTAAGAACTTTTGATAAATATTCACCATATCCAGAAGAAATGAATAGGCAAATGGTAAGTTGCATGTCTGATATGAATTTTGCACCAACTAAATTAAGTGCAGCAAATTTAATTAGAGAGGGTAGAAAAATAGAGAGTATATATGTAACTGGAAATACCGCTATTGATGCAATGAAAACTACTGTTAATAAAAATTATAAAAATGAAATTTTTGATTGGATTGGTAATGATAGAATGATACTTTTAACTGCTCATAGGCGTGAAAATTTGGGTGAGCCTATGAAAAATATTTTTAGAGCTATTAATAGAATCGTTAATGATTTTAAAGATATTAAGGTTGTTTATCCCATTCATAAAAATCCTATTGTTAGAGAAATTGCTGATGAAATTTTTCGAGGAAATGACAGGGTGAAATTGATAGAACCTTTAGAGGTCTTTGATTTTCATAATTTCCAAAATAAAAGTTATATTATTTTGACTGATAGTGGTGGAATTCAGGAAGAAGCGCCTTCTCTTGGAAAACCAGTTCTTGTTTTACGTGATACTACCGAAAGACCAGAAGGTGTGGAGGCAGGAACTTTAAAACTTGTAGGTACAAATGAAAATGTGATTTATGAGGAAACAGCTAAGCTTTTAAATGACAAAACTTTATATAACAAGATGAGTAATACCTGTAATCCATATGGTGATGGACATGCAAGTGAAAGAATAGTTGATGCTATAATAGAAAAGTTTAAAAATAAATAAGGTTATGTGAGGTTATGTATGAGAAATGTTAAATATTTGATAATTGGTGCTGGGGTTTCTGGATTAGCTTTCGCTAATTATATTAAATCTGATTATTTGATTGTTGAAAAAGAAAATGAAATAGGTGGATATTGTAAGACACATTATAAAGATGGGTTTGTTTGGGATTATGCTGGGCATTTCTTTCATTTTAAAACTGATGAATTTAAAAAAATGTTCATAAATAGAGTTAACAAAAGTGAAATTATTAAGCAAGATAAGTGCACAAAAATTTTTTATCATGATAATTATATTGACTATCCTTTTCAAACAAATATTCATCAACTAGAAAAAAGTGAGTTTATTGATTGCTTATATGATTTATTTAATAAAGAAGAAAAAAAAGAGTATGATAATTTTCTTGATATGTTGTATGGAAAGTTTGGTAAGTCTATAACCGAAAAATTTTTAAGACCGTATAATGAAAAGTTATATGCTATTGATTTAAGAAAGCTAGATAAAGATGCTATGGGTAGATTTTTTCCATATGCTGATATTAAAGATATAATTCATAATATGAAAAAAAATTCTACATTATCATATAATAATCAATTTTTGTATCCACGTCATGGTGCCGGATCTTTTATGAAAATACTTTTTGATAATTTATGTAGTGATAATGTTATTTTGAATACTGAAGTTATATCTATTGATTCCAAAAAGAAAGTTGCATTATTGAGTAATAATGAAGAAATTAAATATGAATATTTAATTAATACTAGTCCATTAAATAAATTTTTACCAATTATTGATAAAAATAAGTTTAGTGAATTAGATTCATTGTTATCATATAATAAAGTATTAGTTTTTAATTTAGGATTTGATAAGAAATCAAAACTGACTTCTGAACATTGGATTTATATTCCTGAGAAAAAATATAATTTTTATCGAATTGGTTTTTATGATAATATTTTAGGAACTGATAGGCTTAGCATGTATATAGAGATAGGTTATAGTAAGGACGATAAAATTAATATTGATGAACAATTAAAGTTAACTTTATTGAATTTAAAAGAAATAGGTGTAATAGATGATTCTATGAATCTTTTATCTTATGAATCAATTATTATGGATCCTGCTTATGTTCATATAAATAATGATACTGATAAAAAAATAAAAAAATTCATGAGTATTATAAATAAGAAATCTATTTATAGTATTGGTAGATATGGTGCTTGGACTTATTGTTCAATGGAAGATTGTATGGTAAATGCAAAAGAACTTGCTGAAACTTTAGAAAAGTAGGTTAATAATTTATGAATATGCTTAGACGAATTTATGATAAATTATTTGTAAACTATTCGAGAATTTCAAAGGATGTCTCTTTTAAAATTGCATCTAATTTTAAAAAGATTGATTCTGATATTTTAATGTTAAAAGAAAAAAACTCTAATATTGAAAATGAAATCTTAAGAGTTAAAGCGTCTTTAATTAATTCTAATTATGTCAATTCTGAACTATTGCTTTTGAAAGATAAAGGCAAGAAGAAAATATTATTAGTAGGTTTTTATGGTGCACCTAATTTGGGCGATGAATTGATGTTAGAAACTTTATTACAGTATTTTCCTTCATTTAACGATGTAGATTTGACGATTATGTTATCAGATAATCCTGTTTATGATATAGGGTCTTATCCTGCTGTAAATTTTATTCATTATCCTAAAACAAGATATGATTTTAATTATTTAGCACAATATTTTGATACATTAGTTTTTGGTGGTGGAGCAATTATTGATGATCGCTTTTTTGACAATAACGATTCTTATAAAGGTGAATTAGGAACTATTTTAATTAAATTATCAGAGAGATTTATTGCTTGGGAAAAACAAGTTTTTTGTGTTGGTTTAAGCAGTATTAAAAAATTTTCAAATACAAATTATATAAATAAACTTTCATTATTAATTGAAAAAGCAGATTATTTTTCTGTTAGAGATATTAATTCATTTAATAGTTTAGTTAATCAATGTAAGTGTAGTAATAAAAAAATTAATATTATTTCTGACATAGTTATGGCAAATAAAAATATAAAATTTTTTGATAAAAAAAATATAAAGGTATCTAGTATAGGGATAGTTTGGATTCCTTACGAAGAAAATATTGCATCGTTAAAAGAAATATTACTTTCTTTAAGGGCTAAATATAAAATACATTTAATTCCTTTTTATGGATATTGTAATTTTGATATATCAAAATATGAACAAATTATTTTGGAATTAAATATTGATAATGTTGTAATTGAAAAATTAGCTTCTAATATGTCTGAACTTGTTGATATATTTGAAAAAATTGACTTTTTAATAGCAATGCGTTATCATGCTGTGTTAATAGGTAATTTGTTGCAAATACCAACTTTGCCTATTTGTTATAGTAGTCATCCACATTACAATAATAAAATGTCTTTTCTAACTCAATTGTTTAGTTATAGTGAATTAATCTCAATATTTGATTTAGATACTGACAATATTGATAAATATATTGGTTCTGTATTAAAAAAATTTAATGATTATAAGTTTGAAAATATAGATTTAGTTTCTGATGCACAAAGAAAAATTAAAAATATAGTGTTAAAAATCGTAAAATAAATTGTTTTACGTTTTTATTTGCTCATTTATAATTATCGTGTTAAAATTTGTTTAAGGTGTGAGTATGAAAAAGAAATATTTTTGGTTAAGTGTTTTTATATTGGGAATTTTATGTGTTGTTTATATTATAAAAGGTATATTTCCTTTTGGTAATGAATCGATTATTTGGAGTGATATGCATGAACAAATAACAGCAATTTATTATCATTTTTATGATGCCATAAGAGGAAATTCTTCTCTTTTGGTAGACTTTACTTCAGGTGGTGGAATTAATTTTGTTGGTATATTAGCATATTATATTTTAAGTCCATTTACGTTGATTTTACTTTTATTTCCTCGTGACTTAGTTGAAAATGCTGTTTCTATTGTAGTAGCTTTAAAAATACTTGCTTCTGGAATTACTTGTTTATACTTTTTAAGTAAAACTTTTAAGAAAATTAATTCAAGTTATCAGGTATTATTATCTATCTTATATGCTTTTTCTAGTTATACATTAGCTCTTTATATTATTACACCATGGATGGATTTAGTTTATCTTTTTCCATTACTTATGTTCGGTTTAAGAAAGCTTCTCGATTTAGAAGATACTAAAGTATATATTATAGTTCTTAGCACCTGTTTAATATGCTCTTTTTATCTTTCATTTATGATTCTCTTGTTTATTATTTTTTCTTCTTTAATATATTTATTAATTTATAATAAAAATAATAGGAAAAAAGCAATTTTTAATTTAGGTATATCAACAATTATTTCTCTTTTAATTTCTTCAATAGTTTTAATTCCAAGTTTTATTCAAATTTCTGATTCGCAGAGAGCAAATTTTAATTTGAATGCAATTTTAAATTCTAAATTTGGTCCACTTTCTGATAAAATTTCATTTTTATTTGGTAGTACTATATTATCAGCTTTTGCTTTAATATTAATAATTAATTATAAAAAACATAAGAAATTTAGTTTATTTTTATTGTTAAATTTATTTTTATTAATGCTTCCATTAATAGTAGAACCGCTTAATAAAATGTGGCATTTTGGAAGTTATGTATATTTTTGTTATCGTTATGGGTTTATTTTAATTTTTATGTTAGTTGTAGGTGCAGCTTATTATATAAATAATAGTGATATAAATGAAGATTATTCTTTTAAAATAAAAAGAATATTACCAATTTCTTTATTTGTTTTTTCATTTTTAATAATGGCTTTTGTATTTATTAAATTTCGCATTAATATATTAGAAGCAGTTGATCAGTTAACTTTAACTAGAGATAAAAAAGCTTTGTTTTCATTTTTTATTGTTTCATTATTTGTGTTTATTACTACTTTTGCTTTAATATTTACTAATAAAAAGAATGAGAAATTTACTATATATTTTATTTATCTTTTATCAGTAGTCCAAATTTTATTTAATTGTTATTTTTATTTTGGAAGAACTGATAGTGTTATTTTAGCTAGACAATATGATTGGATGTTAGAAATGAACAAAGTAGATGAATTAAAAAGTAATTATTATGTTAAAGAAATTAATAGAGATTTAATTAGTAATTATGGAATGGTTTCAGGTGTTAAAACTTTTTCTAATTTTACATCACTTACAAATAAAACTAATTTCTTTACTATGCAGAGATTAGGATACGATTCATATTGGATGGATACAGAATCAATTGGCGGAAATTTGTTTACTGACATAGTATTAGCACAGAAATATATAATTTCTAAGGATGATTTTACTGATTCTTATTATTCGTATATAAATAGTATTGATGGACTTAACTATTATAAATTTAATTCAAATATGTCTTATGGATATTTTATTAAAGAAAATAATTCGTTAATAAACTCTGATAATAGTTTTGATGCTAGTAATATTATTTATAAATCTATTACTGGATATGGCAATATTTTTGATATTTATAAAATATTAGATTCTTCAGAAGGTTATTCTGAAGGTGATATAATTGAATATAACTTAAGTGTAGAGGGCAACAGAAGATTATATTTAGATGTTTTTAGTGAATTTGATAGTTATAAGAAAACAGTAAATTATAATAGTATTGATATTTATGTTAATGATATTAAAATGTTTGATAGCTTTCCTAATGATAATAAGAATGGTAATATTCTTTTAGGTGAATATTCAGATAGTAATGTTAATGTTAAGATAGTTTTTATAAAAGATTCAGATATTAAGAAGATAACTTTAGGTAGTTTGAATTTAGATAAATTAGATAATTTTATTTTTGATAATTATGTTGATAATATTAGTGTTAAATTTGAAAAAAATTCTATTGTAGTGGATGCATATGGAAATGACGGTGACATTTTATTTCTTCCAATAACTTATTTAGATGGTTATAAATCTAATACTCATAGTATTTTTAGAGTATTTGATAATTTTTTAGGAATAAGACTTAATGACGGTAATAATCATATTGAAATTGATTATGTACCTAAAGGAATGATTGCTGGTATTTTATTTTCCATTTTGGGAATTATCTTGTTTATTCTTTGGGAAAAATATTATTATCTTTTTGATATTAATATTTTAAACAATATTTTTTACTTTATTTATTTGTTTATTTATTTTGTAATTATTTTTGCTTTTTATATATTAATGCCTTTGTTTTTTATTAAATCATTCTTTTGATAAAAAAAATAATACCTTTGGTATTATTTTTTTAATTTTTTGTAAATCGCAAAACTCTTTTTATACATAAAATACATAAGTTTATTAATTATTAAATCAAATTCTCCAATGTATTCTTCAACTTGTCCACCAAATCCTTTTTTACATTCATATAGACCATGCAATTCATCATTTTTGTTATTAAAGTCTCCGCTTATACCATAAAAATTATATTTGTTATAACCATTATGTATAGCATACTTTATTAACTCCCAGTGTAATGTATAGAATGAAGAAAATTCTTTATATTTGTCATAGTTTCCACCAAATAAAGATAATATTTCTTTATTATAAATCATAAATATTATTCCACCTAAAATTATTCTTTTTCCATCTGTATCAATTATTTTCTGATAATGAATAAGTTTTTCGTCAAATGTTGCATTTAACTTTTTTAATTCTTCTATTTTTCTTTTGGCTTTATTTGTATTTACTATTTTTGTTTTATCTTGTAATTTTTCTTCTTCTTCTTTTATTTGTTTATTATTATTTTCTATTTCTTTTTTTGTTTTTTCAAGAAGCTCTTCAATATTTAATTCTGCAATGTAAATTTTAGCATTTTCTTTTAAAATTTCAAGCATATTTTTATAATATTCGAAAGGTCTATCAATGAAATCTCTACGTTCTGAGGTGTGATTCATAATATTTTTAAAAATTGCTAATTCTTCTTCTTTTATTTCTCTTACTTCAATATTATATCTTTCATTTTTGTTTATTAACTGTCTTGTTTTTCTTTCCATGTTATCAAGAATTTCTTGTTCAGTTTTTCCTTCAAGGTTAAGCGCAAATGCCCATCTTGGTTGCATGTTTTCTTGAGATAAATTAAATCCTGTATGAATATAATTTAAATCTTTTAAATATTCTATTACGTTGGAGTTATCAATTCCATTAGGAATAATATTTCCCTCTATATCACGTTCTTTATGAATTAAATATGGATCTATTTTTATGAAAATTCCTTTTTTTCTTTTGGCAAATTTTTTTAATTCATTTGTAAAAAATTCTAATAATTCTTTATTTTGATAATCCATTAAATATCCACGTGGTGCATAGAAAATACTATATCTTTTAAGTACTTTTTTCTCTAATAAGAGAGTTGCTGCTACAATTTCTTTTTTCTTTTTGACACCTAGAAAATGTGGAATCCATCCGTTTTTTTGTTTTAGTTTTCCCCATTTTACTGTTTGATAAAAGTTTGAACATGGTAATTTTAATGCTATTCTTTCAAATTCTTCTTCATTTAATTTGGAAAATTCCATAAATTATCTCTCCCTTTTATAGAAAATAGTATAATATTTCTGCTATTAAAAGTCAAATAGTCGAAAAAAAAGATGTTTCCATCTTTATATCATATAATTATTTGATAATTCATTATTTCCTACATTAGAAATAGGTATTGGTCTTGGGCTAGGGTATGGATAGTTATTATTTTCTAAAGTACTAATTCTTCTTTCTAATCTTCTTATTTGTCGGTCTATGTTGTCTATTCTATCGTTTATTTTTTTTAGTTCCATTGTACATTTACATTGTTGGTTATTAGGGTTTTGTGGTGGCATTGGTGGTATAAAACCATAAGGCATTTGATTATTCATAATTCCTCCTTTATTCGTTTTATTATATGCAATAATGTAATAGTGTGTTATAATAAGTTAGGTGATTTCGGTGAGACTACGAAATGTTAAAAATAAAGAGCAAATTATTAATAGTTCTAGCTATTTAATAAAATATCCAAGAGAATATAAAGGTAATTGGCAAGTTTTATTCGCTAATGACAATCCTATTTATTTAGAGATTGGTATGGGAAAAGGTGACTTTATAATTGAAAATGCTAAGAAGTATCCTAATATTAATTTTATTGGAATTGAAAAATATGACAGTGTTATTGTTAGAGCACTTCAAAAATTAGAAAATGAAAAATTATTTAATTTGAAATTAATTAGGATTGATGCAAAGTTTATTGAAGAGTTGTTTTGTCATGAGATTGATAGGATTTATTTAAATTTTTCAGATCCATGGCCTAAAAAAAGACATAGTGAAAGAAGACTTACTAGTCATACTTTTTTAAAGAAATATGATTATGTTTTTAAAAAAAATAAAGTTATATATATAAAAACTGATAATACTTCTTTGTTTGAATTTTCTTTAGAGTCATTAACTCAATATGGATATTTTATAGATAAAGTATCACTAGATTTACACAATAGTGATGTAAAAGATAATATAATGACTGAATATGAAAAAAAATTTGTTAATAATAATATTAAAATATGTTATTTAGTTGTAAAAAAGAATAATTAATTTAAAAAAAATGTTAA
>CASEVQ010000011.1 GCA_949291455.1 uncultured bacterium | reverse complement strand
TAAAAAATTATTAAATTATTACTATAAAATATTTTACAAAAATATTTAATATTGTTAAAATATTTACATAACTTGCCGATTTAGTTTAGTGGTAAAACAAGTCATTGGTAATGACTAGAGGCCAGTTCAATCCCGGCATTCGGCACCATATAAAGAAATTAGTCGAATTAATCGACTTTTAATATATATATATTACTGACTATATAAAAGTATAAAACAAATAAAATTATACTTTTATTTTATCTATGTTTTTTTATAAAAAAGTCTATCAACAATTTGATTGAAACTTTATTTCTACAAAAGTTGACATGACTTTTTTTGATTATAATTTAGGTACTTTTTTTTCTAATTCGTCAGTAAATTTATATGTATCTTCAAAATCTCTTTGAGAAATACCATACATATCATCAACATTAGTAATGTTGATAAAACTACCAGCTGCAATTTGCATATATGAACCCCATTGATTCAAAATTATATTATCAGAAATTTGAACAAAAATTTGTGGTCCACCTACAAATAATTATTTTATAAATTTTAATTATATTTTTAATAAAATATAGCTTGTTCTGATTAGCTAGCAGTTATTACTACTTATAAATTCACGCCTAGTAATTATTATACTTTTTCACTTAGATTACCAGTTTGAAAATACTTAAATTTTTATAAATTTGAAAATATAAATATTAAAGAAAGTTAATTTTCAATTTTAATTTAAAAAACTTTATCTTTATTCTTTTTAATATTAAATACTATAAAAGTTAAAATAAAATTTGTATATTTACAATATTTTAACAAATAAACAAAGAATATTTATAGAAAACACTATAAATATTCTTTTAATTTCTCAACACTTTCTTTTTGAAAAGTTAATATTTTGTTTGACAAATCTATAACATCTTTGCTGGCTTCTTTTTTATATGAATCTATTTTTTTACTTATATCAACAATCCCCATTACTAGCCCTTGAATCACAACATCACTAATTTTAGAGTCACTATTGTCATTTTTTACATTAGTTTTAATTCCAACTTTTGCACCTATTTTAGCCATCATACCAATTTTTTTAGGCTTTACGTTATGATTCTTTAAAATTCTTTTTGTTTCCTTTAAATATTTTTCATATTCTTTTAAAATATCTTCTAATGGCCTTTTAATTTTATTATCTTTTCCTTGTAATTGCTTTAACAATTCTGTAAGTGTTGTTTTAGCCATTTCACAATCCTGGTAAATATACTCTAATAATTCATTTGTTTCATCCATAAAAAATCCTCCATTTATAATATGGAAGATTTTAATAATAATATACTTATTAATTTATAGTTAAAATTTTCTTTTACCTTGTAATCAACACAAAAAACAACAATGTAATAAAGAATTTAATTTTTAATTATGATTATCTATTTTTTAATTTTTTATATATAAAAATCATTACAATAATAATATCTCAAAATCAATTACTTTCTTTTATATCATTCTCTATTGTTTTTAAAACCTTATCTAAATTGTTTATAGTAGTGCCTCCACCTTGCGCAAAAGTAGCACTTCCACCACCATTTCCATTTGCCATTATTGAAGCTTTTTTTACAAGAAGACCAGCAGAAAGATTTATATCACTACTACACTTGCAAACAAAGTTAACATTTTTATCTCTAACATTAGCAAAAAATACAATACCTTTTTTCATATTATTAATTAATTTATCGCAAATATCCTTTAAAACATTTAAATCAATATTAGAAGTTTGCATTATAATAGTATCAATTTCATTTATCTTTATTTTTTTATCTAAATATTTATCTAAATCATAACTTATCTTTTTACTTTTTTCTTCATTATATTTTTTTTCTAAATTTCTTACCTCTGTTTGAATATACTCTAATTGATTTTTATTATAGATAATATCTTGATATGAATTTACTCCTCTTTCATCAAAGATAACATTAAAATCTAAAGAAATATTTTCTTTTTCTGCTAAATTTATTATATTATTTGCTTTTTCTAAAAGTTTTTTAATTTCTTCTACATATTTAGAAACTGCTTCTGATATAAGAATAGGTACCATATCATTAGTACATCCTTCTAATCTATATAAGTTACTTCCTTTTGATTCAACTTTTAATATAGCAAACTTTTCAATTTCATCAGTTGACTCTATATGTGTACCTCCACATAATTCTATAGAACTTCCAATTTTAACAACTCTAACTACATCTTTGTATTTATCAGAAAACAATGCCATTGCACCCATTCTTTTTGCTTCTTCTAAACTCATATTAGATATTTCTGTTTTTAAATGTTCCTTAATAATCTCATTAACTTTATTTTCAATTTTAATTACATCTTCATCATATATTTTTCCACTAAAAGTAAAATCAAAGCGCATTCTTTCATCATCCACATAACTACCTGCTTGCTTTATAGTAGAAGATAAATTATCTTGTAAAGCTTTTTGAATAATATGAACCATACTATGATTAACTCTAATTTTTTTCCTGCGCTCATCCATTATTTTCATTATACATAAATCATCAACTCTTAATGTCCCTTCAATAATTTCAACTTTATGCAAATGTTGTCCATTAGGAGCTTTTTTTACATCTAAAACTTTAGCTTTCAAATTATCATTTTTAATTGCTCCAATATCACTAACTTGACCTCCACTTTCAGCATAAAAACAAGTCCTATCAAAAATAACATATCCATAATCACTTATTTCATTAACAAATTTTCCATCTTTAAAAATTCCGATGACCTTACAATTATCAAGCTCAAAATCATCATAAGAAAATACACTTGGTGCAACAAAAGATAATAATTCTTCATTTTGTATATTCATATTAGCTTCTTGTTTTCTACTCTCTTTAGCTACTTTTTTGGCTTCTTCCATGTATTTATTAAATTCTTCTTCATCAACTGTCATATTCTCATCATTTAAATATTCAACAGTAAGTTCAAATGGAAATCCATAAGTATCGTATAACTTAAAAGCATCATATCCACTAATTGTTCCATCTTTTGATTCATTTATAAGCTCAATTAGTTTTTTCTCACCTGCTCTTAATGTATCATTAAATAAATTTTCTTCATCTAATATTAATGTTTTTACAAACCCTTTTGTATCCAATAATTTAGGATATGAATCTTTCATTATTTCAACAACATCATCAACTAATTTATACATAAATGGTTCATTAATATCAAGTTTTCTTCCCATTCTTACACTTCTACGCAGTAATCTACGAAGTACATAGCCTCTGTTACTATTTTCAAATATAGCACCATCAGACAATGCCATAGTAATTGCTCTAATATGGTCTGCAATAACTTTAAATGCAACTTCTCCATTATATTTTTTACCAGAAATACTTTCAATTCTTTTAATTATTGGTACAAATAAATCTGTATCAAAATTAGAATCGACTCCCTGAAAAATACAACACCATCTTTCAAGACCTGCACCAGTATCTATATTTTTATGAGGAAGTTCTTTATAAAGACTTCTATCTACCCCCGGTTCTGAATTATACTGACTAAAAACATTATTCCAAATTTCAACAAATCTTTCTTGCTCTTCATCATTTTTAAATTTTACTAACGCAGTTCCATCTGGATCATATTTTTCTCCGCGATCAAAGAAAATCTCTGAATCCGGTCCACATGGTCCACTACCAATTTCCCAAAAATTACCGGGAAGTCTAACAATATGACTAGGATCTAAACCAAGACTTACCCATTTGTTATATGCTACTTCATCAGTCATATAAATAGTAGCATATAATAAATCTTTTGGAATATCAAAATAATCAACACTTGTTAAAAGCTCATAAGCAAATTCTAAAGCTTCTTCTTTAAAATAATCACCTATTGAAAAATTACCCATCATTTCAAAAAAAGTCTGATGTCTTTTAGTAACTCCTACATTTTCTATATCATTAGTTCTTATACATTTCTGAATACTAGTTAGACGTTTATTATCAGGTACAATTGTTCCATCAAAATATTTTTTTAATGGTGTAACTCCAGCATTTATAAAAAACAAACTATCATCATCCTCTGGAATCAAAGATGCACTCTCTATAACTGTATGTCCTTTTGATTTAAAAAAATCTAACCATATATTTCTAATTTCTGTACTACTTAATTTCTTCATTGCAATTACCTCTTTTTTCATTAAATAATTTTAAAATAACATCTACAACCTCTTCAATATTTAAATATGTTGTATCTACTTCAATTGCATCTTCAGCTTTCCTTAAAGGGCTATTATCTCTATGTGAATCACGATAATCACGCTCTATCATTTCTTTTTCAACATCTTCTTTTAATATATTACTATCCTTTTCTTTTAATTCTTTATAGCGTCTTTTTACTCTTTCTTCTTGTGTAGCAGTTAAATATATTTTTAATGTTGCATCAGGTAAAACCACAGTACCTATATCTCTTCCATCCATAATAACATTATTTTTATTACCTAAATCTTTCTGCATAGCAACAAGCTTTTCTCTAACCTTTAAATAAGTACTAGTAACAGAAGCATATTTTGATACTAAATCAGTTCTAATTAAATTAGTAACATTTTCATCATTTAAATAAATTTGTTGTTCACCATTTTCATATTTAATATTTATATTAACATTAGACAATTCTTTTTCAATACTTTCTTTATCTTCACAAGAAATTTTATTTCTAATAAAATATAACCCCATTGCACGATACATCGCACCAGTATCAACATATACAAAAGAAAGCTTTTTTGCTAACAATTTTGCTATCGTCGATTTTCCAGATGAACTTGGCCCATCTATTGCTATTTTATAATTCATAAAATTCTCCTCCTTTTTTACTATATCCTGTACTTTTAATTTTAAATTGAATATATTATCATTCGAAATAGAATAGTTATAATTATATCCAAAATCTAAATCAGTTTCTGTAATGTGAGATTTTTCTTTAATTGTTAAACCATTATCACAGTTTTTTCTTTCTATATGAATTATTATTATATCATTATATTCTTTTTTTAATTCATCTAATTCTTCTTTTAATCTTCCATCAGTTATAATACCAATATCAAAAAATTCACTTAAAATTTTAATATCTTCTTTAAGCCGATTAATTAAAAAATTATTCATTTTTAATTTATTCTTTATTAAATCTATTCCTAAATATTGCAAAAGTGACCTAGGCTTATTATCTTCACTTCCATCCCAAGAAAAATATTCTTTCGCATACAAATAAAGTGGCGAAGTTATTTTTAAAAGGCACACTTTTTTATTATACTTTTCTAGATTTTCTTTTAATAAATTTGCTAAAGTATTTTTCCCAGAACGAGCTTTCCCACATATTAAATATAATTTCATAAATTCTCCTTTATAGAAAAAGACCCAAAACATAGGATCAAATTTCTACGAACATCATTATATTCTAACAAAAGTTCTATTAAAATATTAAATTGTATATTACTAATTTTGAATTTTTTCAAAAAATTCATATTTTTCATCGAAAAAATTAAATATTATCTTTAAGCACGAAATTATAGGTGTTGATAAAATCATTCCCAAAATACCAAAGAAATAACCGAATATTAATAATCCTATAATAATCGTTACTGGATGTAATTTCATTGTTTTACTCATAACAACAGGTGTTAAAACATAACTTTCTAAAAATTGTGATACAACAACTGCAATTAAAGAAAGTAATCCAACAAGTGGACTTATTGTAAAACCAACTACGACTGCAGGAACACCACCTATATACGGTCCAACATAAGGTATAATATTAGTAATAGCACAAATTAACCCAAATACTACAGGAGCTTTTAATCCCGCTAAAGTAAAACCAATTGACTGTACTGTAAATAAAATTAAAGTTACAAATAACGTTCCTTGAACATAACTTTTCAATGAATTATTAAGTCTATCCGTTAACTCAATAGTATCGCTGTGAGCTTTTTTAGGAATAAAATTTAATAACTCTTTTCTAACATTATTAAAATCAAATAGCATATAAAATCCAATAAAAAGGCCAATAATAACATTTAATCCTCCAGATATTATATTTGAAGCAGCATTTACTAAGATTGTAGGAAGACCAACAGTTATAGAAGTGCTAAATTCTTCAAATGCTAAATAAATATTTGCTTGAATACTAGAAAAATCATAATTATATAAATTATTTAAATCATTAAACAAATTATCAATCCAATTATTCATGTTATCAACAATACTAGGAACTATACCAATTGCATCCTGTAATTGATCAACCAAAGTAGGTATAACCATCCAAAAAAACAATATAATTAAAAATATAAATACAGTAAATACTCCAGCAACACTTATTGCTCTACCCGCACCCTTTTTCTGTAAAAAAGTAACAATTGGGTCAAGTAACCAAGCTATTATAATGCCAATAAAAAATGGTGATATTATTTTTAAAATATTCAATATACCTCTTAATATTCCCCAATCTTTCAAAAGATAACTTCCCAAAAATATTAAACTAGCAACACTAACAACAAAAAGAATTTTTAACAAATACTTGCCAATCCTAATAAGCTCATTTAATGAAGTAACATCTATTTTTTCATCTTTAGTTCTCAATCTAAGCATCTTATAACCTCCTAAACTATATTATAACAAAAAAAATATAATGATACAAAAGAAAATATATTATTTAATCTTTTATGTAATTTTATAAGAAAATAAATATATATCAAATATAAACTATATTTAACGATAATAATATAAACAATTTCTTATAAAATCATTCTATTTTTTCTAAACTTCCATCAATAATTGAAAATAAATAAGTATCTATTTTTTTATTAGTTTTATTAGATAAATATTCTTTATATTTTTCTATTTGTCTTTTATAATCAACATCTTTAATATTTTTTAACTTATAATCTATAATTTTAATATGATTATCGTATTCTAAAATAAGATCTATTATTCCATGCTCATAAATATTATTATTTATATAAGAAAATTCATATTCTTTATAAGCGTTAATAATTTTCTCTTTATTCACTATATTTACAAACTTATCTATTCTAGTTTTATAAAACTCTGGAATAGATAATAAAGAAACATCAAAATTTTTAAAATCAATATACTCTAAGACTTTATGTATATATTTCCCAAATTCCATTTTTTCTTTAATATCTTTATCTAATAAATCTTTAGTTTCTTTAGATATTCTCTCTTTATTCAAAATATTATTTAAAATATCTAACTCGAAAAACGAAACTTTTAAATCAGTATGTTCAATATTTTCACGATAATTATATTCTTTTATTAAATTATAATTTTTAGTTAAATTTATTTTACTTAAATCGACATTAAAAATATAATCTTTCATATTTCCTTTAGCAAAAGAAAGCATATCTAAAAAGCTCCTACAATTTTCTAAATTTCTACTTTTATTATTCTCCTTATATGATGTAACAACAATCATTTTTTCTTTAGCTCTTGTCAAAGCTACATAGAAAAGCCTTATTTTTTCACTAATCTCTTCTTTAATATATTCTTCTTTTACTAACTCCTTTACAAATGTTTTTCCTATTCCTTCATCAAAATATGGTGCTATAATTCCATACTTATTATTATATAAAAATTTTTCATTCAATTCTCTAATATTAAAAGTTGAATGTAATGAAGCAAAATAACAAATTGGAAATTCTAAACCTTTTGAAGCATGAATTGTCATAATTTTAACACTATCATTATCTTCTTCTGTTTCTTTAATTTCTAGCTTATATTTTTCTTCAATAAGATTCTCTAAATATTCGTATGCTTCATAAACATCATATCCAATTTCTGCTAAATTATTAAAAATATCTATAATTGCCTGCAAACGATTTATTCTATTTTTTACATCACCAATCAATACTTGTTTAGAATAAAATTCAAAATCATCTATAATTATACTAATTAATTCATTTAACGATAAATAATCAATCTTACTTGCAATTGCATAAATAACCTCATATAACTTATTATCTTTAAAATTATTATTATAAAAGAAAGAAAATATTTCACTATCAGAAAACTCAAACAAATAACTTCTAGCAATTGACATAAAAACATACTTAAACTCAATATCATACTTTTTATCTTTAACGCATAAAACTAATTTTAAAATATTTTTTATCAACAAAATTTCAATTTCATTAGTTATATTAGTTGCAGTATACTTAGTCATGGGAATTGACATATATTCAAATATTTTTTTATATAGATCAAAATTAGTAGATCTATCTAACAATATAACAAAATCACTATATTTAGCATCTCTTAAAACATTGTCATTTTTATCAAAAATTTTATATTTATTATTAATTTTATTTTTTATATCAGTAGCAATAAAAAATACTTCTATTTCTTCTTTAGTATACCCCAATGAAGAATCATATTCATAATCAAATATTTCAATATTATTGTTTTGTTCAGTCTTACCTTTCTCAAAATAAATATTATTTCCAAAAATCATTCTATGTGTTTTTTTATAATCAGCACCACCTAAATCATCATTCATAATTAAAGAAAATAAAAGATTAATATTATCAATAACTTCCATACGAGATCTAAAATTCTTAGTCAAATCTATCTTAAATCCTTGAAGATTTTTAGAATACATATCATATTTATTTTTAAATAAATATGGATTAGCATTTCTAAACCTATAAATAGACTGTTTAATATCTCCAACCATATAAACATTATTATTTTCAATAAGAGAAATAAATTCTTCCTGTAAATCAGAAGTATCTTGATATTCATCAATCATAATTTCTTTAAAACTATTTTTTAATTCTAACAATACTTCGTTATTATTTTTTAAAATATCAATAGCCATTTTACTGATATCATTAAATTCATAAATAAAATTAGTATTTTTAAATTTATTAATCTCTAAATCTAACTTTTTTATTATATCTATAATAATAGAAACATAATCTTTAGTCGATAATAAATATTCTTTTAATTTTAAACTATCAGAAAATCTTACTAATTCAGAAATTCTAGTCAGCATTTCTGTTATTTCTTTCTTTAAATCTTTAGCTTCTTCAGAAGAATTCTTAGGTAAACTAGGAAATTTTACTACTACATTTTTCTTAATATCATCATAATTAGTACTTTGTAATAGCATTAAAAAATTATTTTGAACCTCCAAATAATAATCAGTTTCAACAAAATTACTAAATTCAGTCAACAAAAAATCAATCTTTTTAACTTTATCAATAAGTAACTTATTATATTCATCAAGCAAACTATTTATATTTAAATGAGAATAATAATTATCTATATAGCTATCTAAATAACTAATTTTATCGTATTTTAAGTCTAGTTTATCATTAATATCTAAAATATATTTTTTTAAATCATTATCATCTTTTACAGTAAAATCAGCAACTAATTTTAAAAATAAAGAATTATTTTCTTTATATAAATTATCAAAAATATCATCTAAAATTTTCTTTTTTTTCAAATATATTATTGAAGAATCAGCAATTTTAATATTTTTATTTATATTTAAAAGATAATTATACTTTTTTACCATTGATAAAGCAAAAGAATCAAAAGTTGTTATATAACTACTATCAATATAATTTAATTCTTTTTTTAAAGAATCATCCTTTAAAATTTCAAGCCTTATTCTTTCTTTCATCTCGTGAGCAGCTTTCTTAGTAAATGTTAAAATTAATAATTGGTTTATACTAATGTTATCTTTTAATTTTCTAATTACTCGTGCTGTTAATACTGCTGTTTTCCCACTACCTGCTCCTGCTGAAACAATAATATTAGTATTTTCTTTATCTATTGCTAATTGCTGTTCTTCAGTCCATTTAGGCACTTTCATCACCTTCTTCATTTAAAAAACTTAAATCACTATATTTTTTCAAATTAACTATATCATCGTTTTTTCTAAAGCAAATATCTTTGTAATTACAATATTTACAACCTATTACTTCTTTATCATTAATAAACGCTTTAGGATTTATAGCAAAATTACCATTTAAAATATTATCACGAGCATAATCTATTTTTTTATCTACAATATCTATTAATTTATTCATAGTATCATTATCAATTACTTTCGAATAATGATAAAATCCATTTTTACCATATTTCATTCCTTTTATATACTGACTATTTTCATAAGTAGGATCAAATCTTTCTAAGGATAAAGTATCTTTAGTAGAATACCCATAAAATTTTAAATTACTATATTTAATATCTAAATAGCTTTTCCCTTCTTCTATATTGACTTCACCACTTAATATTCTTTGTAAATAAAAACCAACAAAAGTATATTTTTCAAAAATATTACTTTTACTTATTAAATAAAGATAAATTACTAATTGCATTCCAATACCATATGGCAAATTAAGAATATCTATTTCAGTAGATCCTGTCTTATAATCAATAATAGAAATTAAAGTTTGCCCATCATATTCTTTATACATAATCTTATCGACAATTCCTTTAAATAGAACATTAATAGAAGTTGATTTATCAATAGATATATTTTTTTCTAAAAAAACATTAGTAAGCCCTGTAGCTAAACTAAACTTTTTTAATTGATTACACACTATTTTTAATTCTTTTTTTAATTTGTTTAAGAAAAAATGCTCTTTAGATGTAAATGTTTTATCTTTTAAATAATGATCATAAACTTTATCTAAATCAAAATCTTTATTATAAACTTTTGATAAAACATAATGAAACAACGAACCAACAATAGTATTAAAAGTTTCTTCATATTTATTTAACTTTAAAATATTATCTAAATAATATCTAAACTGACATTTATAAAAAGAATCAAGACTAGTATAAGATAAAACTAATGAATTATTAATATACTTAATTAAATTGTCTTTATTAATCGATTTAAAACTATTATCATATTTTAAATATGGTATATCTATTGTATTAAAATATATAGGTAATAATTCATTTTTCTTGTCATACTTAATTAAATCATCTATCATTTCTGCTAACTTAATACTAGTTAAAACTTTTGAATAACTTTTCAAATAATTAATTTCTACATTTTCTTTTATAAAAGTTTTATTATCAATTAAATCAGATGGATAATATTCTAAATCTAAACAATGTAGCTTATAAGTTATTACTATATTTCTAATTGAATTAATAGCATTTATTGTTTTAATTCTTTCAAGCTCATTTAATTCATTAGATTTTTCAATACATACTTCATCTTTAATAATATCACTTATAAAATCTTCATCTTTATATATAAAAGGAACACTACTTTGATTAAAACCTAATAAAAATACATGTTCATCATCATAAAAATAATTATCAATTAAATTAGTTAATTGAACACAATTAGTATTAATTTTAGGCTTAAGATATATCTTATTGATTTCATATTCTATAGCTGAAATTTTATCTTCAAATGAATAATCTAAAAAATTATACTTATTAAACAAATTTAAAATTGTTATATAAATTGAATATATGCTTTCATCTTTTAAATCAAAATTTTCTTTTATCATATTAATAGTATCTATAAAAGATTCACTATTTTTTAAATAACTTATAATATTTTTAACCATAGGAATAGTAGCAATACTAGAAATATTTATTAAATCTATCGGTATTTTATGCATATTAAATATTTTTATAATTTCATTATTATATTCACTAGATACATTTACTAAAAATATCTTATTCAAACTAACTTTCTGTTCTATTAAATCTATTATTCTTTTAGAGACAAATATAACTTCTTCTTCCAAAGTATTAAATTCATAAACTTTTTTAATAAAGTTATTATTATTTTTTGGAGTTATTTGGACATTAGTAAATTTGTTTAACATATTTTTGTTAAATTTGTCTATTTCATCATAGCCAAACACAATTATTTTTTTATTTTGATAATATTGTTTAAAACCTTCATTATAAATTAAAAGTTTATTATAATCTAATTCCTTTTTTAAATTTAATAATTGGTTTAATTTTAAAGAGCTATAGTTTTTATCTTCAATATAATACATATTATCAATATAATTTTTAGCTACTTCATATTGATAATTATAATTATGAATTAAATAAAGAATTGCCCTTTCATCATAATCAAAATAAACATTTTTTTTCATCTGTTCTAAAGTAATTAATTTTACATTAATCAAATGATTAGCTTTATTTATTTCATTTAAAATTTTATCTTTAATACTATAAGGAATTACAAGTAAAGTTTCTTCTTTAATATTTTCAAGAAAATTCATCTAACCACATCCTAGCAATATTTTAACATATTAAATTAAAATTTACTTACATAATTAAAAAAAATTATGAATTATAATACTTCTTTTAAACCCATAATTTCTTTCTCAATATTTTCATTTAATTTGTCTTTATTAAAAATATAATCATATCTAAATAAAGAAAAGCCATCATAATTACTAACATTTCTACTTATAACGATCTGTTTTTTTATTATATCACTATTTTCTATCCATTCATTTTTTCCACTCAAAGCGTATGTATCTACTGTTCCAATCTTATAAAATGCTAAAGCTGGTATTAAATCAATACTATCAACTTCTATTAAAGAATTCCAAATATTAATAGTATCAATAAAAGGCTTTGTTTCATTTTCAAAACCAAAATATAATTGTGGCATTATATAGTCAATATATCCCTCATTACTAAGAATTTTATTTATATCTAAAAAGCTTTTATCATAGTTGTTCTCAATATTTCCTTCAGGTGCTATTCCAAATTTAACATCTGATTTTATATTTTTAATACTGGAATAAGTATCTTTTATTAAAATACTTATATTATTTAATCTATATTCGTTAAGTGACATAGTACCACCATTTTTTATATATTCATCATATGATTTTAAATCTATAGATTCATTTGGATAGAAATAATCATCAAAATGAATACCATCAATATCATAATTTGTTACAATTTCTTTTATACCATCAATTATAAGACTCCTTACTTCAACACTAGCAGGATTTAAATAAATTCCTTTATCATTGATAATCATTGCATCACTACTATTTATAAATTTATAATATATGCTATCGACAGAAATATTATCTAATTTTGTATCATTACTTATTCTAAAAGGATTTATCCAAGCTTCTATCTTTAAATTACGCGAATGTGCTTCTGTAATAAAAAAGTTTAAAATATCGTAATCTGGTACTTGATTATTATCATTTAAAACCGTATCACTTATTGGATAATATTTTGATTTATATATTGAATCAGCAAAAGGCCTAACATGAACAATAATTGTATTTAAATTCATGTTTTTAATATTATCCAAAATATTTTTTATATTATTCTTACTTTCTTCACTTTTTTTTCCTTTAATATAAGAATTAAATTCAATATAAGAAAAATAAACAGCTCTTGTCTCATCAACATTAGAAACTCTACCATTTTCTGTTGCTTTTGCTCCTATAATCATAAATGTAAAAAAAAGAAAAACAAGTACTATAGCTATTAATATTATTTTTTTCATAATTATCACCAATAAACTATATGCTTGTCTTATTTTTTTATTATTTTTTTTTATTAATTATAAACATACTATCACCAAACGAAAAGAAACGATATTTTTTTTCTATTGCAACTTTATATGCATTCAAGATATTTTCTCTACCTGCTAAAGCACTAACTAACATAACTAAAGTAGATTTAGGTAAATGAAAATTTGTAATTAAATTATCAACTATTTTAAATTCATAACCTGGATATATAAAAATATCTGTAAAGCCACTGCATGGCATTAATTTACCATACTTACTCATTACTGTCTCTAAAACTCTTACAGAAGTAGTTCCAACAACAACAATTTTTTTATTATTTTTTTTCGTTTTATTTAAGATATCTACAGCATCTTCTTTTAACTCATAATATTCACTATGCATATGGTGTTCTAAAATATTTTCTGTATTAACTGGTCTAAATGTTCCAAGACCAACATGCAATGTAACATATACGATGTTAACTTTTTTTTCTTTTAATTTATTTAATATTTCTTCAGTAAAATGCAAACCTGCTGTTGGTGCCGCCGCACTACCTAAATTTTTAGCATATATGGTCTGATACCTATTTTGATCTTCTAACTTTTCATGGATATAAGGTGGAAGTGGCATTGTCCCAAGTTTATCTAATAATTCATAAAGTATGCCTTCATAAATAAGTTTAAAGATTCGTATTCCTTCTTCTTTTACATTTACACATCTAGCTTTTAATAATCCATTACCAAATGAAACAACTGTACCAATTTTTACTCTTTTAGCTGGCTTAGTTAAAGCCTCCCATAAATCATTTTCGATATTTCTTAAAAGTAATACTTCTATAATAGCAGAAGTGTCTTCTTTTTCACCAATTAATCGAGCAGGTATCACTTTAGTATCATTAAGTACAATTGAATCTCCTTCATCGAAGAAATTAATAATGTCTTTAAAACATTTATGTTCTATTGAACCATCATTTTTATTAAGAACTAAAAGTTTTGAAGCAGATCTATCTACAAGTGGTGTTTGAGCAATTAATTCCTCCGGTAATACATAGTCAAAATCATCTAACTTCATTTTTTACATACACTTTCTTTCTCTTGTATTGATTCATAATATAACTGGTCAATAGTTTTAACATCACTAAAAAATTCTTTTTCATCTGCTTTTAATCTTTCTATTTCATTTGCCCGAAATTCTTTTGCTTTATCTTTATTTTCTACATCAAAAGGATTATTATCATAATGCTGTTCCATAGCCAATAAAACCTTTTCTGGATTAGCATAATTATCTCGCAAATATAAAAGCATATCATTATCTGCTAACAAAGTTATATATTTACTATCATCTTCATCCATTGCAAGATAAGTTTCCGTTAAAAAAGTAGCAATAGCTTTTGGAGAAAGTAGCTCTGCATAATCAGTATGTTCTCCGAAAAATATTCCAGCTTTTAAAAAATAAGTTAATTTTCTATACATTCCATCTTTTTCTTTAGCAAAATTTAAATCTTTATCTACTGTTTTCAATACTTCCATAATTTTTTCTTGCATTTCTTTATTTTGACATGCAACTAAATAATAGAAGCCTCTTTCATGAACAAACCCGGAATAAAACTCAAAGGTATCAGATCTCATTCCATTACCAATTGTTCTAACAAATTCCTCATATTTTGTTTTATTACTAAATGACAACATATTAATCACCACACACTATTTTTATAAATAATGATATATCAAAATTTTTAACTATATCAATAATATCAGATATACTACTAAAATCTCTATAAAATGTCAATGAAAAATATTCAATGCTATTTAAAAAAGCTATTTGTTCTTCTATACTCTTAGCATTTTTTATAGCATATTCAACAACATTTTTATTAAATAATTTCAAATAATCAGAAAAATATTGTTCATTTATATTAGATAAAAACACTGTAACGAGAGCCAACTCTTGAGCAGTAAAATTTTTAATTTGATTTTGATTTCTTCTAAATATTATTCCTAATGTATTTGATATTTTCTTTTCATCTAAATTTAACGCTTCTTGATATTTTAAAGAAAACATTGCAACACTCATTAAATGTTTTGTTAATTCATCCATATTTTCCATAATCTTTTCTCTTTTCTAATCAAATAAACTATTTTGATGTGATATATTCAAATGCTTATAACCTTTATCGGTAACCATTCTACCACGAGACGTTCTTTTTAAAAGTCCTGTTTGCAAAAGATAAGGTTCATAAACATCTTCAATTGTTGTAACTTCTTCTCCAATAACACTAGCAATTGATTCAACACCAACAGGACCACCATTAAATTTTTCAACTATTGTTTTTAATAATTGATAATCCACATCATCTAATCCCATACTATCAACTTTTAATCTTTCAAGAGCAAGTTTAGTAACATCTAAATCTATTACGTCTTTGCCATCAACAATAGCAAAATCTCTTACTCTTTTAAACATTCTATTGGCAATTCTTGGAGTTCCTCTACTTCTTGATGCTAATTCAAAAGCTGCTTCATCTGTTATCGGAGATTCCAACACTCGTGCTGTTCTCTTTACAATTAAATTTAAATCTTCAGGAGTATAATATTGCATTTTTGCTACTATTCCAAATCTATCGCGAAGAGGTGCTGTTAAATCACCTGCTCTAGTCGTTGCACCAACCAATGTGAATGGGGGTAAATTTATTCTAATATTTCGAGAATTTCCTTCATTTCCAATTATTATATCTAGGACAAAATCTTCCATTGCCGAATACAATATTTCTTCAACAAAAGATGGTATTCTATGAATTTCATCAATAAACAATACATCACCTGGCTCAAGTGATGAAAGAATAGCTGCTAAATCACCAGACTTCTCAATACTAGGACCACTAGCCATTTTTATATTACTGCCAAGCTCATTAGCAATAATATGTGCAAGTGTCGTTTTTCCTAAACCTGGTGGACCATATAAAAGAACATGATCTAAACTTTCATTTCTAAGCTTTGCAGATTCAATAAATACTTTAATATTATCTTTTACATCCTTTTGCCCTATATACTCATCTAAAGTTTCTGGCCTTATATTCTCTAAAGCAATATCATCATTAATTTCTTCATCTTTAAAAATTTCATTTTTGTTCATAATATTACCTCCATTAATTATTATAATACATAAAAATAAAATTACTGGTAATTACTTTAGCAATAATTTTAAAGTTTCTTTTACTTGTTCTTCAATTGAAAGACTATTATCAATTTTTGGAATAACTGCTTTAAATTCTTTTTCTTTATAACCAAGCCCTTTAAGAACTTCTATCAATTCGTCATAATTATTTTCATTCGATTCAACTGCATCGATATTTCCTAATTTTCCTTTTAAATCAAGAATCATCTGTTTAGCTACTTTATCACCTATTTTAGGAAATTTTTTTAAATATAAAAGATTTTCCCTTTCAATTGCATCAATAACTCCTAAAACACTTCCTGTAGCAAGTATTGGTAACGCCATTTTAGGACCTAAACCTTTTACTGAAATTAGCTTTAAAAACAAGCTTTTTTCTTCTATAGTTTTAAAACCAAATAAACATTCTTCATCTTCTTTTACCTGCTGATATATATATACTTTATATTCACTATTTTCATTAAAAGCATATGGATTAGGAGTATATATTAAAAAACCTATACCATTATTATCAAGTACTATATAAGTACCTGTTATTTCCGTTATTTTTCCAATAATATAATTATACATAAATTCCTCCAAAATAATTATAACAAATCAAACAAATGTTTTCAACTAATCATTAAAAAGAAAAAGATATTTATAAATAAATTATAAATATCTAAAGTTTAATTAACCACTAACACGTGTCGATGCTGTAGATCCATACATAACACGTGCTGACATTAAATCAGTCGTAGATACTCCTTTCCATTCACCATCTTTTCCCAAAGAATCTAAAGAATAAACTCTGGTATTTGTTCCAAGAGAAGTACTACTTGACTGAGCCACTATAATTGCAGGATTACCATCACTAAGAGTTGTATGTCCTATGACAATGCCAACATGATAGTTACCATCAGTTGGTTTTGATAAAACAGAACCAACTTCAATATTCATTTTTTCATCAATACTCATTTTACTTAAATCATATGAATGATAACTTAACAAGTTTAAGGGAGTCATAGAAGTCCCTTGCCCATAATAATCTTCAGCATTTTGGCCTGCTTTAACGATACCAGTATTATAAAGTCCCTGACTATAACACCATCTAACAAAACCTATACAGTCCAAATCTCCACCACTTTCCAAAACTTGTTCATAGCCATACGTTTTCTCTGCAGTATTTCCACTATACCCAAAATGTAATAATGAAGTAGTTGCTACCATAGCAGAAAGTCCAGCATAATCTGAAACGCTACTAGCATTATTGGCTTTATAAGTATCTTTTAGTATTTGATTCATGACTTTTGAAATTGCTAAAGATGTTGAATTATCGTAAGAATTATAACAATAGTCCCACAAATACTGATTTGTTATAGTTCCATTCATTTTTCCTTCCAAAAAAGAAATAGCACTTTGTCCAGCATTAATATCAGCAGCTAAAAGATTATCCTTATCATATACAATTACAAATTGCGTATCAGGAACATATGCTGTTCCATTATTACATATTGGAATTATTTTTTGATATATAACCCCATCACTTTCATAATAAATACTAGAAAATTTAATATTACCATTATATTTAGCAGTAAATTCTCCATTAGCAAACGATGTTGAAGAATCAGTTTTACCATATTGTTCTAAAATTGTTAAACTACTATCTAAACTTTTCAATTCATCAAATCTTTGTAATAATTCTGTTTGCTTAATATTAAAATTATTGCTGATAATTGTCATACTATTATACGCCATAGACTTTTGAGATTTATTACTTTCATCATTTTTTAAACTATTATATCTACTTCTAGCACTATTGTACTCATCGATAAACTGTTTTAATTCATCTATGCCACTATTTAATTCACTAGCACTAGATATTGCCGTTGCCAATTCCGTCTCAAGGCTTTCTTGAACTTTGGATACCGTTTGATTTATATATTCTATTTCAGGCTTTATAGAATCACCTGCTTCACCTTTAAATGATGAAAACAAATTATCACTAATTGTTGAATTTATACTTTTTAATGTAGAAATATCATTTAAAAGATTAGTTTTCTCATTTTCTATCAAGCTTAATTTGCTACCAACATTTACTTGAAATTCAGATAAACGACTATCTATTTCCATAAAATCACCCCAAAATATATATAATTATTATACCAATTATAGAAAAAAAAGAAAAGTTATTTTCTTTTAATTGTAAAACGTTTTATTTATCCCTCAAAATTGCAGAATGCTTTCTTTCAACATCACTAATAATCTTATTAAATATTTTCATTACTTCATCATCATTTAAAGTTTTATTATAGTCAGTAAACGTTAAATTATATGCAATAGACTTTTTACCAGAAGGTACATTTTCCCCTTTATACAAATCAAAAACATCAATATTACTTAAAATATGACCTGCTGATTTTTTAATTGTATCAATAATTTCAAAAGAAGTTACATCATCATTAACAATAAAGGCTAAATCTTTTTCAACTGATGGATATTTAGAAATTTCTTTAAATCTTATTGGTTTAATTTTCTTATCAATTAATTTATTAATACTAATTTCAAAAACATATATATCATCTTTAACTAAATTAGGATGAATTTTACCCATATATCCAATTTCTTCTTTATCTATCGTAATAACACAAGAAATTCCTGGATGAATACCATCAACTATTTTTTCAACTAACTGATATCTATTTTTAAATCCTAAATAATTAAGTAAATTTTCTAATAATCCTTTTATAAGATAAAAATCTACTTTATTTTCTATTTTTTGCCAATTATTATTTAAATAATTACCACTCATTAAAACTGCTATTTTAGTATCTTCCTTATCCATATCATAGTAAACGTTAGATATTTCATAAAGAAGTATATCATTAACTTTACGTGCTTTATTATACTCATATACTTTTAATAATGATGGAATTATTGTTTGCCTTAGAGTCTTTTTATCATTACTCATTGGACGCAACAAATCAATGCTTTCTTTTCTATCATATTTAAATAAATTATTATCCTCATCACTAACTAAAGTATAAGTTCTACATTCATTAAGTCCTAGGCTTCTAAGTCTTTTAGATACAATTTTTCTATATTTAACATTATCAGCATATTTTCCAGCAGTAGATTCTATAACAGGAAGTTTTGATACAATTTTATCATATCCATAAAGTCTTCCAATTTCTTCTATTAAATCCTGTTTATGCGCTTCAACATCTAACCTTCTATTAGGTATTTCGACCTCATAGATATCTTTATCACATTTATAATCAAAACCTAAATTATCAAGACTTTTTTTAATATCAGCATTAGTCATTGAAAGTCCTAAAACATTATTAACTTCATCTTTTGTAACACTAGCAACTTTTTTTACTTTATCAATATTATCATAAACTATCGTATCACTTAATACTTCACCAACAGCATATTTCTGAAGCAAATAACAAGCTCTTTCAATAGCAAGACTACAATATTCATAGTTAAGTCCTCTTTCATATCTAAGAGAAGCTTCACTTCGTAAATCTAGTCTTAAAGAAGTATATCTAACATTATAAGGATTAAAAATTGCACTTTCAATTAAAATATTTTTGGTTGAATAATCTATTTCTGTATTTTCACCACCCATTACACCTGCAATACATACTGGATTTTTACCATCTGTAATAACAATATCATCACTTGTTAAAAGTCTTTCTTTTTTATCGAGAGTTACAATTGTCTCATTATCTCCAGCCATTCTAACTAAGATTTTATCTCCTAATTTATCTTTATCAAAAAAATGTAATGGCTGTCCAAACTCTAACATAACATAATTAGAAATATCGACAACATTATTAATTGGTCTCATACCAGCTGCAATAAGTCTATTCTTAATAAAATTAGGAGACTCCTTAATAACAACATTCTTTACCATTTTTGCATTATACATTGTGCAATTTGGAGTTTTTATTTCTATAGAAAAATGTTTCTTAACCGAATCTTTAATCGCTTTATAATCAATTTCTGGAAGCTTTACTTTTTTTCCTAATACACTAGCAACTTCATAAGCAAATCCAATATGATTAGTACAATCAATATTTCTATTTGGATTTAAGTCAAGTTCATATATTGTATCGTCAAGACCTAAATATTTAACTGCATCACTACCTACTTCTACATCATCTGGCAAAATATAAATACCCTTAGCTCTATTTTCTGGAGTTTCCTCTTCCAATCCTAGTTCCGATAAAGCACATATCATACCATTAGACTCAACTCCACGTATTACACTAGACTTAATTTCAATACCACCTGGTAAAATAGCACCGGGAAGAGAAACTATTACTTTAATATTTTCTCTTACATTAGAAGCACCACAAACAATTTGTCTTTTCTCATCTTTAGTATCAACAATACAAACATGTAAATGATCTGAATCAGGATGCATACTACATTTTAACACTTTTCCAACAACTAAATTATTCAAATTATGATTGATTACTTTTTCTACATTAACTCCAGCATTAGTCACTTTAATAGCTAATTCTTTTAAATCTATCCCATCAAGATTAACATAATCTTTAACCCAATTCATGCTTATTGCCATATTACTCAGCCTCTTTTCTATCAAAAATATCTTTTATTCTTAAATCATTAGTATAAAAAGTTCTAATATCTGTAATCCCATATTTAAGCATTGCTAAACGTTCTGCTCCAAACCCAAATGCAAAACCTGACCAAACATTAGAATCATAGCCACAATTATCTAAAACATTATGATGAACTATACCAGCACCACCAACAGTTATCCATCCTGTACCTTTACAAATATTGCATCCTTTACCACCACAATTAAAACATGAAATATCAAGCTCGACAGAAGGTTCAGTAAATGGATAAAAACTAGGTCTAAATCTTGTTTCCCTTTCATTACCAAATAATTTTTTAGCTACTATATCAAATGTACCTTTTAAATCTGCAAGAGATACATTTTTATCTACCAATAATCCTTCAATTTGTGTAAATTGATGTGAATGGGTTGCATCATCATCATCTCTTCTATAAGTTTTACCAGGACAAATTACACGTAAAGGTGTTTTCTCTTTATTAGCTAACATAGTTCTTATTTGAACAGGTGAAGTTTGACTTCTTAACAGAAGACTATCTTCAAAAGTATAAAAAGTATCTTGAGCATCCCTTGCAGGATGTCCTTTAGGTAAATTTAAAAGCTCAAAATTATATAAATCTTTTTCTACTTCTGGTCCTTCTACTACATCATATCCCATTGAAAGAAATAATTCTTCTATTTCTTCAATAAGACTTTCTAATATATTAGCACTACCAACATTAATCTTAGTACTTGGTAAAGTAATATCAATTTTTTCACTCTTTAACTTTTCGTTTAGCTCTTTTTCTTTAATTTCTTGCTCAATTTTTGAAATAATATCCGTAGCTTCTTTCTTTAATTCATTAGCAACACGTCCAACTTCTTTTTTCATTTCAATTGATAAACTTGCCATATCACTTGTTAAAAGAGTAATTTCTCCTTTTTTACCTAAATATTTAATTTTTAAATTAGACAAATCATTCATGTTGTTAACACTTTCAATTTCTTTATTTAAATTATCTCTTATTTCACATACTTTTTTTTCAATATCCATAAAAATCTCCTTTCAAAAATAAAAGCATTTCATCCAAAGGACGAAATGCTCGTGGTACCACCTTATTTCAGTAGAAAACTACTCTCTAATCTATAACGGGAATTAACCGTTTACTATTAATAACAGCTATAGAACGAATTCATAAAGAGTGTTTACTATTTTTCACCAACCAACAGCTCTCTTTAAAACAAAAACTTTATTACTACTTTCTAATCACAGCATTAAAAATATATAACCAATTATAACATAAAGATTTATATTTGCAAGTTAAATAATAAAAACTTTTACTTAACGCTATTACTTAAATCATTTAATAATTTATTAGCAATATCCTTTGTGTCTTCATTTTTATTAAGCCTTGAAAGTAATAACAATGACTTTTTACCTTGTGGAAGCATAAAATCAGCTTCTCGCATTAAATCTTCTATAACAACCTTATTAGAGTATATTAATGCTTTAATTAAACGATTATCCTCATTTTTAGAATTTTCCAATATATATTTTAATATTTCTATTTCACTGATTTTATTATTAGCAATTTCAAATAATTTATCAATCACTTTTTTTGATTTAACCTGTGAATCTGGCATAGTATTAGGTATCATAGTTATTGCTCTAGAAGGACACGATACTGCACAAGCACCACAACCAATACATTTAGAAAAATCTATTTGTCCTGTTTCATTATTTGTAGCACCTGTCGGACAAACAAATAAGCAAAGACAATCTTTACTACATAATTTTATATTTCTATAGGCATGAAAATCTTTCATCATTTTACCTCCATTATTTTAAAATTAGGAACCTTACAAATTGGACATACTTTTGGAGGTTCGTCTCCAACATAAATAAACCCACAAATATCACAAACCCATATTTTTGTATTTTTTATATAATCTACTCCACTATTTTGATATTTATTTAAAATTGTTTTAATAAGATTAGAAGTTTTTGATGCCCATGTAATAACTCTTTTTGCACCAGAATCTTTAACTTCATCTGCAATATTGCTAGCTTCATTAAACATATTAATATCATTATCAATTTTTTCAGAAACATTATCAATATTTCCCTCTTTAGCTACTACTTTTTTATTGAAATATTCATATAACTCTTGAAACATTTTCTGTTCATTTTCTAAATATTGTTTTTCACAAGATTTTGCTAAATTAGAACATATATAAGCAATTTCAGCATTGCTTAATTCTCTCAAATCTTCGCTTTCTTCAATTATATTATCATTTACTTCAGTCTTACTTTCTTCTTTAACATTACTATTTTCTTCAGCAATTTCTACAAACATATCCTTAGGAGCACCACATAAAGGACATTTCCAATCATCAGGTAAATCACTAAATCTTACCCCTTCTTTTTCTTCATCATAAATATAACCACAAATCGAACATTGATATTTTTTCATATGCACCTCCATACATTTAGTATAACATTTTGATAATCTTTTTAACAATAAAATTAATATAAAATCAATAATACAAATCTGAATATTAAAATGTAAATATTAATTTAATAAAAAAGCCAATTGTATAAGTTAACAATTGACATGATTAATTTTTATTATAAAAGATATAAAAATAATATAAAATACTAGTAATATTATTCCACACATATCATATAAGCTACCGGCCCTATAAATATAACATTATTATCTTTTAAAATTTTTATCAAAACAGGATTACAACTTTTTGCTTCCACTTTACTTCCAACTCTAAATTCTTGCCATTCATCCAAAGTAAACAAATCATTATAATATATCTCATATCCCATTGAATCTTTAAGAGTTACTGATTGAACACCAAATCCCATATCTTCAATCAAAATCATTTTATCAAAATCAATTTTATCTATTGGAGAAGATGTTATTTTTATAAAAAAAGCTAGAACATTATAAAAATTATTTTTTTTATAATCACCGACTATAAAATCATTACTATAATCTGAAGAATTGTTTCCAAAAACATCACTCCAATCAAAACTTCTTCCTGTTTTATTAACAATATTATATAGAAGAAGATTATCGTAAAAAGCAAAATCATCAATTTCTGTTACAGTATTTGGTATTTCTACTGTATGCAAATCACTATCAGCAAAAGCAGACTCACCTATTTTTGTAACTGTAACTCCATTAATTTTCTCCGGTATTACTACATCTTTAACAGGAGTAAAGGTATTGATTTTTATTATACTATTATTTATCATTTGTTCAACTTCAGATGATAAATAATATTCAGACAAAATATCTTCTTTTAAGGATTTTTCAAAACTAGGATCATCCGCACAATATAGTCTTGCTTCAGTTTCAGAAAATTCTCCAATACTTGAAATATAATTTGCGCACTCATCTATATTTAACATTTGATAAGTATTAGAATTGAATTTATTAGGTCTACAATTATATTCAGTTATAGTTCCAGTTGCAGAATCAAATTCAAAACAGCTTTCATCTGTTGCTACACTAATATTTCCTGGATTTTCTGTTTCACTTCCATCGCTTGTTCCCTTTTCTGGTATACTACTTGTTGCTACTAATTCTTCGGCATCATTTATATCACAACTATCCTTTAATACTAATATCTTTTCTCTATCTCCTACTCCTATACTTGTTGAGATACTTGTTACATTATTCTCTATTCTATCAACATCTAATAAATCTTGATATGTTAAATATATTCCAGTATTTGTCTCATCTCTACTTGTTCAATAATAGTCATACCCTGTTCCATCATATGTTACTACTACATAATATTCTTCCCAGTCTCCATATGGACTTGTTCCTCCTTTTTCCATTGAGACACAACTTCCTGATATATAATATGTTGCTTCTTTATCATAGATTGGTATTTCTGCTGCATTTACTTTATTTCTTACGCCATCTATATATCTTAATGCCGTTGTTATATAAGCACTCTTTGTTATATAAGCACTCTTTCTTGATGATGATATATACTCTGTTACTGCTGGTATTGCTATTATCATTAATATTCCTAATATTATTATTACTGCTAATAGTTCTAATAAAGTAAATCCTTTTACTTTATTAGAATAGCAATCATATTTTCCTACCCTCTTTCTATTCATTTTTTTGCCTTCTTTCTATTTTATATGCTATTATTATATTACTTTTATATTTAAATAGTAACTTTTTTAAGCATTCAAAAACTGTTAACTATTATGTTAACAGTAAATCAAAATAATTTTGATTTTTTACATCATATTTTCAATCTTATTACTAGCTTTTTTGGTCATTTTTTCAATAGTGTTTTTCATATCATGAACACATTCTGGATTATATTTTTTATAAATCATCCAAGAAGCATATCCAACACCCATTAATGCTAGTATTTTCCATGCCTTATCCAAAAGTTTCACCTCTTTAAAATATGATATGGTATTAATAATACCATTATTATTATGACATTTTTCATTTAATCTATACTAAATTTTTTAATTAATTTTTCTTTTATAGAAGTCTTTCTAATATCTTGTAAATTATTTTTACTAGCAATTTTTAAAGCATCTATATCACCAAGTATTATAAGATTATTTTTAGCTCTCGTTATTGCTGTATAATAAAGTTTTCTATATAACATTTTATTATAACCTTTTACAACTGGCAAAACAACGACATCAAATTCACTTCCCTGTGATTTATGTATACTTATAGCATATCCAAGTTTAAATTTATTAAAATTACTTGGACTAAATTTTACTTGATTAGTATCAAAGTCAATAATAATTTCTTTATTATCAATCTTTGATATTATTCCAATATCACCATTAAAAATTCTTTCTTCAGGCATATTAACTAATTGTAATACTTTATCATTTTCTCTATAAGTAAATTCACCAATCTGTATTTCTTTTTTATTATTACTTTTTGGATTAAAAATATTTTGTAAATACTTATTTATACTATCAATTCCATTTAATCCTTTATACATTGGTGCTAACACTTGAAAATTTCTAAAATCATAATCTTTATATTTAAAACAAATACTTTCTATTTTTTCTAAAATATTATTTTTTGTATCTATAAATGTCAAATCATCACTTATATTCATAATAGATTCATCGACTATTCCTTTATTAACGTCATGGGCAATAGTAATTATATTAGAATCATTCCCTTGGCGATAAAGTTTTTTTAAGCTAATAACATTTAATAAATTAGATTCAATCAAATCTTTTAATAATTGTCCTGGCCCAACACTAGGTAATTGATCATAGTCTCCTACCATTATAATCTTTGTATCTAATCTTAATCCCTTTAAAAGACTATTAAAAAGTGGTACATCCATCATACTTACTTCATCAATAATAACTATTTTAGCATCGCTTTTATTATACTCATTTATAGCAAATTTATCTAAATCTTTATTCCATTTTAAGAAACTATGTATTGTATAAGCAGGAAATCTTGTTTTCTCAGCCAATCTTTTACTAGCTCTACCAGTTGGTGCTAATAAAACCATTTCTTCATTTAATTTATCATAAGTTAATTTATTGACATCCTTATATAAATCAATTATTGATGATACAATAGTTGTTTTCCCGGTTCCAGGTCCTCCAGTTATAATTAAAAAATTTTTTAAAATAGCATTTTTTATTGCTAATAACTGTTCATCATTATAAACTATATTTTTATCCTTTTCAATTTGAGCTATATACCTATCGATATCATTAATCTTAAAGTCATCTTTTAATGAAAGATATTTTATTCTTCTAGTAATATTCTCCTCAGCATCCCACATTGATATCAATAAATAATGGTCTTCTTCTTTAACTACTTTTATCTCTAATATAAGTTCATTTAAAATTTTGATAAAATCTTCTTCAATAATATTATTACCTAAAAACATTATTGTATATTTATATATTTCTTCTATACTTAAATAACAATGACCTAATGTATTACACAATTCTTCCATTGTATATATAATAGCAGCTTTTACTCTTCTTTTATCGCAACGTTCATAATCATGTTTTAATGCAACAGCATCTATTTTTTTAAACGTTATTTCTTTAATATCCTCTATTAACTTATAAAGATTTTCTTCTATTACTGAATTAGTATTTGCTTTATATTTATTATAGATAAGCATACTATCCTTTGTTAAAAAACCTAATTCATTAAGATTCAATATAATATTATAACTAGAATTATATTCTAATAAAGTGTTATGAAGTATATCAATTTGTTTTTTAGTAATTTGAGGAATTAATAATAAATTATCAGGATTATCTATAATAATTTTTAAAGCATCACTACCTAAAAAATCAACGATTTTTTTTGCAGTTTTTTCTCCTATTCCCTTAAAAATTCCACTTGCTAAAAACTCTGTAATAGAATCTTTTTCTTCTGGCATAGCTCTATCAAAAAGTTCAACAGAAAACTGTTCACCATACTTAGCATGATTAACAATATTACCATAAAAAATATAAGTATCATAATCATTAATATCATGAAAATAACCAGTAAAAGATATTTGTTGATTTATTAAATATTCAAATTTATTTGAGGACTCTTTAATTTTAAAAGTACCAACTGTATATCCATTATCATTTTTATATATAATTCTCTTTATATTTCCTTTTATATATTCATTCATAAGTCACCTCAAAATAATAGATAAAAATATTATAACACAGATAATAAAAATTAACTAAAATAGAAATTAAATTATAAAAATGCAAAAAGAAAAATTAGGTCATATGTAGTAGCATTTTTATCACTAACTAATAAACTATATTAGAAAAAGGAGGAATGAATATGTATTACTGTGGTGGAGGAAACTCTTGCACTCCAAATTTTCAAACATGTCCTATGCCAATGCCATCTTGTGGATGTGGTAATAATTCTTCATATGCAATAGTTTTAGTTCTATTTATATTACTAGTAATTGTACTTGGATCTAGATATAATAGATAAATATATCTTTAAAAATTAACTAAATCGTGATAAAATATCTACGTTGAGGTGATAACATGCTAAAAACGAAAGATATTTTAGATGAGAAAAATAAATTATTACGTACTATTAGTGAAGAAGTAACATTTCCATTATCTGATGAAGATAAAAAAACTATCGATTTAATGGTCGAATATTTAACTAACAGTCAAATAGATGAATTAGCTGAAAAATATAATCTTAGACCAGGAATGGGAATGGCCGCAATACAGTTAGGAATAAAAAAGAGATATATTACTATTGTCCATGAAGTTGAAGAAGGTGTTTTCGATACTTATATCGTTATCAATCCTAAAATAGTTAGTTCTTCTGAAGAAAAGATATATGTTGAAGATGGTGAAGGTTGCTTAAGTGTTAATCGTGAAGTAATTGGAATAGTTCCTAGATGTGCAAGAGTGACTGTTGAAGGTTTTGACATCAATGGCAAAAAAATAAGAATTAGAGCACGTGAAGAATTAGCTATTGTCTTTCAACATGAAATTGATCATTTGAATGGTATATTATTTACTGATCATATTGATAGTAAAAATCCTTTTAAATATCAAAATATGTATAGATCAATATAAAAAGAGACTAAAATCTCTTTTTTTTAATATATAACTGAAAATCCCACTTTCAATGTCATCTTATCATCTATAATAGTATTTGCTGGTATACTTTGCGAAATAACATATCCTATTCCATCTATCTCATAAGGTATATCCATTAAAAACATTAATGAATAAAAGTCTTTGGCACTATATCCAATAATATTAGGCATTAATATGTTAGTACTATTAGTTAATAAAAATACTTTATCTGTTTTATCTATAATAGAACCTTTTTGAGGATATTGTTCAACAATTATATTACCATCACCAAGAGCAACAACTTCAACGCCATAACTATTTAACTTTGAAATAACTGAATTTTTATCTTTATTAAGATATGATCCAACTTCAAAAGTTTCTAATTTTGTAGAAGTATTCTCTTCTTCTTCATATATTTCCAAATATTTACTAACATTTTTTATTATTTCTTGCACTAATTGTTTTGTAGGCTTTGTACCATTTGTCGGATTTTTTATTGCTAAATAAATTATTACTTCTGGATCATCTCCTGGAAACATTCCTGCTAATCCACGAACAATTCCATCTGTATATCCCGTACCATTTTCATTAGCAACTTGTGCAGTTCCAGTTTTAGCAATAAAATCATAACCTTCCATATAATAATAGTAACCAGTAGAAGTAGATGAGTTACCATTTATAACATTGCGCATCAATTGTTTTATTTTCTCGACAGTTTTTTGACTAGCTACTCTTTCTATTTCTGTTTTTTCTCCTTGATATAATACTTCCTCTGTATCAGAGTCAACAATTTTATCAATTATATAAGGTTTTAATAATACACCATTATTGGAAATAGCTGTTAAAGCTTTTATATTTTGTATTGAAGTAGTTGTTATTCCTTGCCCAAAACCGGCATTTAATATCTCCGTTTCATACTTAAAATCAATTTTTCCTGAAGACTCATTAGGTAATTCAATCCCCGTTTTACTACCAAATCCTAATCTTTTATAATAAGCTTTTAACATATCAGCATCCATGTATTTATCAATTAAATTCATAATAGCAACGTTACTAGAAAGAGCAAAACCTTGATCATAAGTTATCTGTCCCCAACCATTACGATCCCAGTCTCCTATTTGAGTTCCATCTTGTGCTGTAAAAATACCAGACAAATAAGTTTCATCACCATTATAGACACCATTTTCCATAGCCGCCATATAAGAAAATATTTTCATAGTAGAGCCAGGCTCAAAAGCATAAGAGATATTTTGATCAAGATATGATACCATATCTTTTTTATTTGGATCAAATGATGGATATGTTGCACTAGCAAGAATTGCACCAGTTTTAGCATCTGCTAACATTATTCCTAACCAATCAACAGTACAATCTTCTAACATTTTAGCAATAGCTTGCTCAACAAATAATTGAATATTACTATCAATAGTTAAATATACATCATTTCCGTCAACTGCTTCAACTGTAACTTCACTAGTACCTGCTATCTTATAGCCGGTTAAATCTTTTTGATATAAAGTATATCCGTTTTCTCCAGTTAATTTATCATTGCAATAAGATTCAATCCCCATTTCACCAACTAATTCTTGATAAGTTTCCCCATCTTCATTAGTAGCATCTTTTTTCTTAGCATAACCAATTGTATAAGATAAAAAATTACCATATGGATAATATCTTTGTTGTGTTTCAATAAAATCTATCCCAGGTAAATCTAAAGCTAAAATTTCATCTTTTTTAAGTTCACTTAAATTTTTAGCTTTACTACCAAATTCAACTTGATAAGCATCTTTAGACATATAATTAATCAATTGCTCTTTACTTATATCTAAAACAGTAGATAAATTCTCAGCAGTTTTTTCAATATCTACAACATGTTGAGGATTATTTTCATCAGTTGTCCTAGTTGGTGAAAGATAAGCAATTAAAGTATACGATGAAACATTCTGAGCTAAAATATTACCTTTAACGTCATATATAGTACCTCTTTTAGATTCCAATACTTCTTTTCTAGTAGTTCTACTACTTGCTAATTTTTGAATATCCACCCCTTCAACAATATCACTCAATGATAAAATACCTACTCGACAAATAATTATACAAAAAATTAAAAAAGCAAAGAAAATATAAATTTTACTAAATTTAATATTTCTAAGCTCATTTTTTTCTTTCATTTAATATCACGACCTTATTCAACAGACTTTATATTATCATTATTATAACTTAAACCCTGTTCGTGTGCAACTTCAATAATTTTATCCAATGAAGCAAGTTCATTTATTTTCATAGATAAACTCTCATTTTTCTTCTCTTGTGTTTTTATTTCTCTTTTAATTTGTTCTACCTCAATATTTACTTTAGAAAAAGTAGCTTGTAAAAAAACAACTGCAAATGGTGATGCTAACATAAGAACAAAAGCAAAAGTATAAATTAACTTTTCAAATTTTCCTATTTTCAAAACTTTCTTCATTTTTTTCTTTTTCATTTTATCACCCTATTTTATTCTCTCAATTATTCTAAGTTTTGCCGATCTAGAACGATTATTACTTTTAACTTCTCCTTCGCTAGGTTCAATTGGTTTTTTATTAACCAGTTTAAAATTAGGAAGATAACAAGTAGGAATATTAGGCATTCCCTTAACTTTATTATCTACTTCTGTATATTCTTTAAATACATTTTTTACAATTCTATCTTCTAAAGAATGAAAAGTTATTATAGCTATTCTACCTCCAACTTTTAACATTAAAAGTGCATCCTTAATAGATTCTTCTAAAATATCCAATTCATGATTAACTTCTATCCTAATTGCTTGAAAAATTTTGCGAGCAGGATGCTTATCTCTTTTTGCTTTCATGGGAACAGAATTAGATATAATTTGTGCTAATTCCAATGTTGTTTCAATTTTTTTATTTTCACGATATTTAATAATGTTTCTAGCAATACTTTTAGAATACTTATCTTCGCCATATTCAAAAAAAATTCTTGTTAAATCTTTTTCTGTATATTCATTAACAACGTTATATGCAGAAAAAGATGACTCTTTATTCATCCTCATATCAAGAGGTGCATCATAATGATAACTAAATCCTCTTTCTACATTATCTAGTTGTACAGAAGAAACTCCTAAATCAAATAAGAATCCATCGACATAATCAACATTTCTTTTCTGCAATTCCGTTTTTAAATTTGAAAAATTACTTTTTATTATAGTAAAATTTTTACCTATCTTATCTAGTTTATTTTTACTATAATCAATAGCATCTTGATCTTGATCAATGGCGAATAAGTGACCCCTTTTTATTCTTTCTAATATACGACTAGAATGCCCAGCATATCCCAATGTACAATCAACATAAACACCGTCTGACTTCAAATTTAGTCCATTTATTGATTCTTCTAACAAAACACTTATATGCATATTTACTCTTCTCCTTTTGTCCAATCAGAATCAAATAAAGTTTCAGCAATATCGCTTAATTTCTCCATATTACTATCATAAAAATCATCCCATTTTTCTTTTGACCAAACTTCAATTCGATCTCCTACACCAATAATCACGCATTCTTTTTTTAAATTGGCGTAGGAAATCAATGGAGAGGTAATATTAATTCGACCTTGCTTGTCAAACTCTGTTGCAGTAGCGCCTGATAGGAAAAATCTCATAAAACTACGAGCATCCTTTTTTGTAAATGGTAAATTATTTAATTTATGGGTTATTTTTTCCCATTCACCTATTGAATAGATGAACAAACATTCTTCTAATCCTCTTGTAATTATAAAATTATCCCCTAAATCTTCACGAAACTTTGCAGGAAGAATTAAGCGACCTTTATCATCAATACTATGATGAAACTCACCCATAAACATATTAATCCCCCACTTTTCACCACTTTCAACCACTACTATCATCATATTACTATTAAAAATAATTAAAGTAAATATTTTTTTTCAAAAAAAAAAAATATCAGTGTAAATTTACACTAACATTTTATTACGTTTTTCATTATAAATTTCATACAAAAGAAGTAAAATCATAATCAGTATAACTATAATTATATACCAATATATATTTACAAAAAACTCTTCTTTATTAGTTATAACAATATGGCCTAAATAATTAGCTTGAATTTCATCATTCCACATTTTAATTCTATAAGTACTCAAATTTCCAAAACGAATAGAATTATTTAACGGGAAATCACTAGGATTATATTTTGATGTTATACGCATATAAACATCAAAATCTTTTATGTTTTCTGGAAGTTCAATAAAAAATTTATATTCTTTTGTTTGTTTAGATAAAATATCATTTACATTATAATCAACAACATAACTATATTCTTTCTTCCCATCATCTAAAATAATTTCTATTTTTTTTGAATTAATAACATTACCTGCACCCACATTTTCTATTAATCCAGATAAAATAATGTCATTATCTTCAATTACATAATTAGAATTTCTCAACACAAACCGATAACCTAAATGATTATATATATACGTATATGCGTCTCCATTCAAATATACAGGATTATCACCTAAATATCTTGAATTTTGCCAACTTTCTATTACTTCATGATTCCATCCACTATTTAAATAAGTTGTATGAGTTTGAAACATTTCATCAATCATATAATCAGATGTATTATAAACTATACCTGTAGTTGATTTATCCTTTACAACTTCTCCTCCATAAAACGTATGAGTGGCTTGATTAGAAAGCCAAGTCACTTCATTTTTTCTCCATCCAAATTCTGGATGTTTCCTAAAAGTACCACGGTCTGATTCTGACCCTAAATAACCATCATTAAAAATTCCAATTCTATAACAATCTTCATTATAATTAGAAATATTGCTATACAAATCATTATAATTAACATTACAATAATAAGTATAATAAATTGGTTGTCGAACAGAAACAGTCATATCCTCAGGTACATTTTTTAAATATGCTGAAATTAACCTTATAATATTTTCTTTTGTAACAATATCACTACCATGTTGTTCTCCCCATAAACCTATCATACTAGTTTCAACTGTAGCAATAACATCTTGATAATCAAAAAATATTCTTTTTAACTGTTCAATATGCTTTTCAATTTGTTCTATTGATGGTTCAACATTGGGAATTTCTTCGAAATCATCATATGCAAATCTAAGTATTACACTATTATTATTTTGACGATAATATTCTAAAATATCTGCAAGTGAGTTCAACATTTCATCGGTAAAATTAGAAGATTCATTATTATATTTAATACCATATGCACCAAGACCAATACGTAAATGAACTAATTTTCTAGAATCAATTTCATCGACTTCACTACATTTTTCAAAATCACAAGTAGTATACACTGCTTTATACATTCCACGTTCTGGATTATCAATAATATCAGTAGATTCATCATAATTTATCTCTAAATTTATTAAATTAGATGTAGGAAATACTAGTGAAAAAAGAAAAAGCACAATAACAGATAATAAAATTACTAATATAATCTTCTTTTTCATAATATTACTCGCTACACATTATATTCTCTTCACCGTAACCATCAGCAAAATCAAAAGAATCTGAACCTAAATAATCAAATTTAGATAAACAATCACTTGTACCCTTTCCTTTTATTACTACAGATTTAAGCTTTGAATTACCAAAAGCATAATCCTTAATAGTTGTCACAGTACTAGGTATTATTAATTTCTCGACGGAAGTATGCGCAAAAGCACCTAACCCAATCGTAACAAGCCCCTCATTTAATGTCAAATTACTAATTGGAGCATATTCAAATGAAAAATCACCAACACTTGTTAATGTACTTGGCAAATCTAACGAATCGATAATTGAACGTTTAAAAGTGCTATTTCCAATTGTAATAAGGCCTTCATTTAATACTAAACTATTTATTGAAGATTCTTCAAAAGCATAGTTACCAATTGTTTCAACTTTAGATGGTATATTAAGTGCCAATATGTTAGATTCATTAAATGCAGCATCCCCTATTGTCTTTAAATTAGCTGGTAAAATAAGACTTGTTAATTTAGATTTTCTAAAAGCACCATTCCCTATATTTTCTATGCTATTAGGCAAAATTAACTTAGTAAACAAATTACGTTCAAAAGCATAATTACCAATCCCTACTACAGGAGCATTATCTATATAATCAGGAATTCTAACTTTTAAATCATCTCCCAAATATCCATTAATATAAACTTTATTATCAATTATTTCGTAAACAAGTTCATTTTTATCAATTGTGACAACATCAGAATAATCAGCAATCTCAAAAGAAGAACAATCAGATGGATTACCTAATGCAACAACATATTGTCTATCTAAAGAAATCATATCTCCACTTTTTGGAAAGATAACATCACTCGATGCTTTTATGTCATCAGTATTAAAATCAGCATATGAAATCAAATCAACACCATAACCTGCTGTATCTAAAGCAGTAAAATAATAATTGTAATTTTGATTAACATTATCATAAATTACAACTACGTAAGCTTTAACCCACTCACCAAAAGGACTCTGTCCTCCTCTTTCAAGACTTATGCAGCTATTACTTTCTATATTACTGACAGGAACATAATAGGCTATGTCCGGATTAGTAAATTTAAAAGTTTGCATTTGATTAGTTTTTATTGCGACTTCATCCATAAAGCCTTTTGCAGTTAATAAATATGTCTCTTTCCTAGAATTAGATATATATTCAGTTACTGCTGGTATTGCTATTATCATCAACACACCTAATATTATTATTACCGCTAATAATTCTATTAAAGTAAAGCCTTTTACTCTTTTTTTTACCATAATATTTACACTCCTAACAATTATATATAATACAAACTAAATATAGCATAAGGTTTATTGTAAAACAATTTATTTAAATAATGATATAGTAAAATAAATGTAAATTTACAATTGACGTGACTCAATTATATAAAAAATCAATAAATCCGATAAAATATTAATTAAGCAAAAAATTTATTGAAAGAACTATTGCTTATAGCAATTATATCACAATCCCAAAAATATTTACTAATCGATTTAAACACAAAAAATTATTTTATCAGATTATATAGATAAAATGAAGCATTAATCATATTTGTAGAAATATCATATCACTAAACTTTCAATACTTATAGGAAATTGAAAATTCAATGATCCTAAGAAATATTTTATTAATAAATTTCATTGTCTCTTACTCATCATCTTAATATCCATACTGATAAAGAAAGAAAATAAATGAAGCTAAATGGTAATTTTAGCTTCATAATTAATATTTTTTAATTTATTCTTTTATCAACTTCATTTGAAAATATACACAAAGAAAATTAATTTTCTTTTATTTTTACACTTAATAAGTAATAATTGTTATCATCATATAAAAATTGATAAACATAAACAGGTAATTTATCTTTTATTTTATTATATAAACTTTCTATTTTTTCATTACTAGTAAAATATTCTTCCCAATTTTCATATTCATATGAGCTTATCAAAGCATTTTCTTTATTTAATGAATCTTCATAAGTTCCATAAAAATTAGAAGTTATCCCACATACATCAGTACAATAATCACCAAACATCTTCTTCATTTGTACTTCATACAAAATATCCCCATTAGCTTTTTCAACTTTTTTAACTGATACTGGATAAGAATATTTATCATAAATATAAGAAATACCTCCATGTAAATGACTATTATCACTATATTTATAATATCCATCTTTTGAATCATATACAAATACTGGCTTATTATCTATTGAACATAAAATATCTTCATTTTTTATTTCATCATCACCAAAATAACGCTCATAAAATTCTACAACGTCTTCTGCTGATACTAAAGAACCATCAGCGTAAAAATTCAAAGTTTTATCATATAAATCATCTGTCTCAACCACAAACCATAATTTTTCTTGATTTGATAATGAAGAAGATTTATATTCTCCTAAATAATCAAAATAAGAATACATATTAGTTTTATATACAACGTTTATTGCATCTTCAGAATTCAAATCAAGATTAATTCTTTCAACTATTCTATCAAATAACAACCATTTAAAAAAAATGATTAAAATTATTAATGAAATTAAACTAATAACTGATATAACAATAATTTTATTTTTTTTCTCAATCTTTTTTCTTTTTGACATTTTATCTCCTATCTATTTAATATACTCTTTGTTTCTATTTCTTTCTTTATTAACTCAATAAATTCTTCTAAAGAAATTGTCATTGTATCAGTTTTTCTATATTTACGATAACTTATTACCTTATTTTCTTTTTCATTTTCTCCTATTATCAAAGTATACGGTATTTTTTTAGTCTGACTTTCACGCATTCTATATCCTAATTTTTCATTTCTATCATCTAATTCAACACGAACATTATTATTTCTTAAACATTCTTTAACCTTATTTGCATATTCACTATGATATTCACTATTTACAGGAATTATGTTTACTTGAACAGGTGCAAGCCATAAAGGAAAAGCACCAGCATAATGTTCAATTAATATTCCAATAAACCTTTCTATAGAACCATATATAACACGATGCAACATTACTGGTCTTTTTTTAGAACCATCTTTATCGATATACGTTAAATCAAATCTTTCTGGTAAATTCATATCAAGTTGAATTGTTCCACATTGCCATACACGTCCTAAAGAATCTTTAATATGGAAATCCAATTTTGGGCCATAAAAAGCACCATCTCCAGGATTAATTTTACAAGTATGACCAGCCCTTTTACAAGCATCTTCTAAAGCCTTCTCTGACTTATCCCAAATGGCAATATCTCCAATATATTTCTCACTAGGTCTAGTAGATAATTCTATATCATAAGTAAGATTAAATACTTTGTACATTCTATCTATAAAGTTTATAAGTCTAATTATCTCTTCTTCGATTTGATCTTCCCTCATATATAAATGTGCATCATCTTGAGTAAAAGTACGTACTCTAAATAACCCATTTAATGCTCCACTTGCTTCATGTCTATGAACCTGACCTAGTTCTCCTACTCTAAGCGGTAAATCTTTATATGAATGTAAACTATTTTTGTATACAAGCATACCGCCAGGACAATTCATTGGCTTTATTGCAAATACTTTATCATCTATTTCACTTGTATACATATTCTCACGATAATTATACCAATGACCTGATAATTCCCATAAATCTTTATTTAACATTAAAGGAGTTTTAATAAATTCATATCCCTCTTTAATATGTTCTTGATACCAAAAATTTTCAAGCTCATTACGAAGAATCATACCATTGTGTAAAAAGAATGGAAAACCAGGACCATATTCACTCATCATAAACAATCCAAGTTCACGACCTAATTTTTTATGATCTCTTTTCTTAGCTTCTTCTAAAAAATTCAAATAATCGTCTAATTGTTCTTGAGTCTCAAAACAAACTCCATATATTCTCTGTAACATTGGATTTTTACTATCATTTTTCCAATATGCTCCACTTACCTTTAATAGTTTAAAATATTTAAGAAATTTTACTGATTCAACATGTGGACCACGACATAAATCTGTAAAATCACCTTGTGTATAGCAACTAATAGTTGAATCTTTTTCCATATTATTTATCAAATCTATTTTATATGGATCATTTTTAAATTTTTCTAGCGCTTCTTCTCTAGTTAACTCTTCTCTTACTATTCTTTTTCCATCTTTTGCTATTTTTTTCATTTCTTTTTCTATTTGAGGCAAGTCATCTAACGTTAATGATTTACCTTCTAAATCAATATCATAATAGAAACCATCATCAATTACTGGCCCTACCCAAAATTTTGCATTTGGATAAAGATGTTTAACTGCCTGTGCCAAAAGATGAGCACAACTGTGATTCAAAATATTTAATTTACTATCTTCTTTAATATTTACCATAATAAAATTCCTCCTAATATAAAAACTCCTACATAACTGTAGGAGTGCATAACACGGTACCATCCATAATTTAACTTTTTTCATATAACGGATACATTACCGGAAACATCTTTCGAGTTCTGCTAACAAGTAGTAAATTATATATATCTTTATTATCTTACACCAAACGATAACTCTCTTTAAAAAATCATATATAATTGTTGTCTTGCATAACTGCATTTATAAAATAGATTATAACACAATTAAATAAAATGTAAAGTTTTATTTTTTTTTAATAAAAACTATAAAATAATTTAAATATCGAATATAATTAAATAAAGCAAAATCATGAAAGGAGTAGATTTGCTTAGCGCCAGAACTATATAGTTGACGAGGATAACAGTTATCGAAATTTCGGCGGATACTGTTACGGTTAATAAATCGTTAGATATAATACAAAAAACAAAATCAAAATTGTAACAAAAATTATATCATAATAGAAAGGTTTTTATGTGTGGAATTGTAGGATATATTGGAAAAGAAAAAAACGCTTTAAACATACTTATTAATGGATTAAAAGCGCTTGAATATCGTGGATACGACTCTGCTGGTATTGCTTATTTCAATAAAAATAAAATAATTACAATAAAAGAAAAAGGTAAAATAGAAAAACTAGAAAAAATTATTGATTATTCTATTGAAAGCAATATCGGTATTGCTCATACAAGATGGGCTACTTGTGGTGATGCAACTAAAATAAATGCACACCCTCACTCATGTGGAAAAATAACTATTGTTCATAATGGAATAATAGAAAACTATGATGAATTAAAAGAACAATTACAAAAAGATAATTATAAACTTATTTCTGAGACTGATAGTGAAATAATTGCTGTTTTACTAAATAAATATTATGAAGAATATAACGATATTATTAAAGCAATTATTAAAACTAAACAAATTATCAAAGGATCTTATGCTATTGCTATTTTATGTGCAGATATTAATGATAAAATATATGCCATAAGAAAAGATAGTCCATTAATTGTAGCAAAAAATGAAAATGCATCTTTTATTGCATCTGATGTACCGGCAATTTTAAATTATACAAACAAATATACAATACTAGAAGAAAATGAAATTGCTATCTTATCTAATAAAGATATATCATTTTTTAATAATGAATTACAACCAATTAAGAAAAAAATGTTAACATTTAAAGGAAACAGTATAGACGCTCAAAAGGGTCATTTTAAACATTTTATGTTAAAAGAAATCTTTGAAGAAAAAGATATTATAGAAAAAATAATTAAAAAATATAACACCATAGAAAAACTAGAAAAGAAATTAGGTTTTCTAACAAAATATGACAATATCACTATAATTGGATGTGGAAGCGCATATCATGTTGGATTAATTGCAAAATATTTGCTAGAAGAATATGCAAATATACCAGTAAATATAGAAATTGCTAGTGAATTCAGATATAAAAATAACTTTTTAAATAAAAAAAGCTTAGCTATATTCATTTCGCAATCAGGAGAAACTGCTGATACACTTGCATCTCTTAGAGAAGTCAAAAAAGATAAAATTGATACATTAGGAATTGTAAATGTACAAGAAAGTAGCATTGCTAGAGAAGCAGACAAAGTTATATACACTGAAGCAGGTCCAGAAATTGCTGTAGCAACAACAAAAGCTTTCATAGCACAATTAGTAATTATGAATTTAATAACTATCTATATGGGAAATAAAAAAGGAAAAATAAAAATAGAGGATTTAAATGAAATTCTAACAAATTTTGACAACTTAAAAAAGCAAATTGAAAACATCTTAAATAATTCATATAAAGAAATAGCTAAAAAAATTTATCAAGCACAAAACATATTCTTTTTAGGAAGAAATATTGACTATGGAATTGCAATGGAAGGATCATTAAAATTAAAAGAAATTTCATATATACACAGTGAAGCATACCCAGCTGGAGAATTAAAGCATGGGACAATTTCACTAATAGAAAAAAATATGCCAGTTATTTCTATCGTTACTAAAGAACATATTTTTGATAAAACAATAAGTAATATTAAAGAAACAAAAGCTAGAGGTTCATTTAATATAGTAATTTCAAACAAAACAGTAAATGATTGTGATATAAATATATTAGTTCCTAATATCAATCCAATTTTACAACCAATTTTAGTAACAATAATATTACAACTTATTTCATATGAAACAGCAAATTTAAAAGGTTGTGATATTGATAAACCACGTAATTTAGCAAAATCAGTTACTGTAGAATAATTATAAACTACAGAGAATAAAATAACAAATATACATATAAAAAAGAATTGTTATTATAAAAATAAGACAATTCTTTTTTATTTTAATATTGATTTATTATATTTATTATTAAATTAATTTACCATCTAAACTCCAAGTTTTAGCATCCGTTACTTGAACTTCAACAATTTTACCAATTAAAGCTTCATCTCCAATAAAATTAATTAATTTATTTGTTTCTGTATAACCACAAAGCATACCTTTTTTATCACTAATACCATCAACTAAAACTTTTACTATCTTACCAATCATTTTTTGATTATTTTCTAAAAAATACTTGTTAACTATTTCATTCAAAGTATATAATCTTTTTTCTTTTTCCTCTAAAGTAGTCAAATCTTCTAACTTAGATGCAGGAGTACCAATTCTTGGAGAAAAAATAAATGTAAAAGCATTATCAAATTTACAATAATTAACCAAATCTATTGTTTCATTAAAATCATCTTCTGTTTCATTAGGAAACCCTACTATTATATCAGTTGACACACTAACGTTTGGAATCTTTTTTATTTTATCAAATAATTTAATATATTCCTCTTTAGTATATCGTCTTCCCATCAATTTTAAAATTTTTGAAGAACCTGATTGAACTGGTAAATGAATACTTGGCATAATATTTTTATATTTTTTTATAACGTTTAGCATTCCATCGGTAAAATCCCAAGGATGACTAGTCATAAATCTAATTCTAGGAATTCCCGTTTTAGCCACATCTTCCAATAAATTTTCTAAATTATAATCATAAGAAAAATCTTTACCATAAGCATTAACATTTTGTCCTAATAAAGTAACTTCTTGATAACCATTTTTTATTAAATCATTAATTTCATTAATTATATCATCTTTAATTCTACTTCGTTGTTTACCACGAGTATATGGTACAATGCAATAAGTACAAAACTTATCACAACCATACATTATATTTACGTAAGCTTTAAATTTATTTTCCCTTTTTACTGGAATTCCCTCAACAATATTTCCTTCCCTACTATAGACTTCTATTCTTTGCTTACCAACAGACAAAAAATCATTCAAAATATATGGCAATCTATGAATATTATGAGTACCAAAAATAAAGTCTACCCATTTATACTTTTTTAAAATTTCATCAATAACCACTTCTTCTTGAGCCATACATCCACATAACCCAACAATTAAGTTATGATTTAACTGTTTAATATGCTTAAGTCTTCCAAGCATACCAAATGCCTTATTATGAGCATTTTCTCTAATACTACAAGTATTCAACAAAACTAAATCAGCATTAGTATAATTATCTGTTTCAGTAAATCCTAAATCATCTAATATAGCTTTAATATTCTCTGTATCATGTTCGTTCATTTGACAACCATACGTTTTCACAAAATACTTTTTACCAAGGCCAAGATTACAAAACTCAGAATTTCTATTATAAAACTCCTTAGTAGCATTATTTTTTGTTCTTTTCCTAGCTTCAGCATAATTTGGTAATAACATAATTAATCACTTCTTTCTTTGTTATTTTAACATACTTAAAATAAAAAAAGAAGAAAATTCTTCCTAATTAAACAAAACTCCATTAATAATATTATCAATATATTCTGTTTTATTATTAATAAATTCTTCTTTTATAACATCATAATTTTCTTTGACATCATTGATAATCTTTCTTACTTTAGGAGCAACGTCTTTATTTTCTAAATTATCAATAATCATTTCTAAATTATTTAACTTAGTATACTTTCCATAATTGTTATTATTAATATATGTATCATATAATTTTTTAAAAGAAAATATACCTATATTATTAAAACGTTCATCTTCTAAAATTTTAGCAGTCGTATAAATGTAACTATTTTTTATAGACTTATCTAAAATTGTTTCCCCATTATTATTTCTAATATTTGGCATGAAATTTTTATTTTTCTTCAAAGCTTTTATTATATCAACAACATTAAGATAATTTAATGAAACTAAAATATGTGCAAAAGTATCTCCATCTTCGTTTTGCTGATTTATATTCCATCTTTTATCCTTCATATGTTTTAATACAATATCATAATATCCTTTTTTTAATAGTTTAGTTAAAATATTATTGCCATGCTCATCAACAACATTAATATCAAAACTTTTCCTAAATAATATCTTATCTATTAAATCAACATGTTCTTCCTTCAACAATTCAAAAATCAGGGATGGTTCATCATCACAAGCATTTATTGTCTTCATCTCGTCATAAAACATTAATATTACACCTCTTTTTTACACGTGACATTTTTGTATTTTATCAAAAATTGAGGTGATTGTCAAATTAATCATTATAATCAATAAAATATATTTCAAAATTACGTTTAATTACTACATAATAAATCTGGATTACCCATCGAATATTTAATTTTAACTGTCTTAATAGCAATATTTTTTTTAATATCAATATCATGTATTGCTATCTTTTTAGAATCATCATAATAAAAAATAGAATCTCCACAATCATAACGAGATAAATTAGATAAATAAGCATCAAAATAATTATTTAAAAATTCTGATTTTCGTAATGTCTTAAAAATTATCTCATTATTTTCATCCTTAACAAAAAACATTAACAACGGAATATTAATATCAACAACATCACTTTTATAATTTTCCCTAAAAAAAGTTTTATTAAATAATAACAAAAGCAAAAATAGTATAATTATTATTATAATACTTATTTCAAATATATAGCGTTTTTTCCTTATTTCTATAATTTCTTCTTTGTCAGAAGTAATTTTCTTTAATTCTTTCTGTACTTTTTTATAGTTTTTTTTCTCTTGCTTTAGCTTCTTTTTATTATCACTTTTATTATTAATCATCTTCTCAAATCCTCCTAGCATCCTATAGTAATTATTATATAATAATATCCATTTCTTTTCAATAAAATTAAAATTATAAATAAAAT
>CASEVQ010000010.1 GCA_949291455.1 uncultured bacterium | reverse complement strand
GCTTTGCGTTGCACTATTTGCAGTTCCAATATATTTTCCTGCTGCTACACTTATATAGCATTTATTCTGTGCAGTTGCTCCAGCATTACTTGTATATCCTGTTGGACAGCTTGTACAGCTAGCTGCTGACCCTGTTGAATATGTTCCTGCCGCACATAATGAACAACTACTTGTATTTCCATAATATACAATATGTGCAGCTTTATATTTCCCTGCTGGGCAAGAGGCTTGATTTGGACTTCCAGCGCTTCCTATATATTTTCCACCATTAACACTTATATAACATTGATTTTGAGCAGTTGCTCCAGCATTACTTGTATATCCTGTTGGACAGCTTGTACAGCTTGTAGCTCCAGCTAAACCATATGTTCCAGCTTGACAAATATTCCACTGTGCATATAATGTGTGATTTTGTGCTGTAGTCATTATTGTCGTATCTTTAATTTGCACTCCACCATTTGTTGATGTATACCATCCTTTAAATATGTATCCAGCCCTTGTAGGAGTCGGTAGTGTCCCATATACTGTATCATATGTTATCATTTTACTATTTGTTGAAACATTACCACCATTAGCATTAAAGGTTATTTGGTAATTATTTGGTGTCCACTTTGCATATATATTTGTAAAATCATTTTTAAAAATTGTACTACTAGTAACCTTATTTAATAGTTCATTTTCCTTATACCATCCTTCAAATGTATAACCGGTTTTAGTTGGTGTACATAAAGTTCCAATTTGATTGTTGTATACTACAGCTTTATTTGTACATCCTGTACCGCCATTATTATTGTAAGTTAATGTCCAATCTGCTTTCCTTTTAACAGTAATACTACATGTTCCAATATTTCCAGCCTTGTCTTCTACATATCCAGTATATGTTACCCCATCTATATTATCTTCTGCATGTATTACAAAACTGTTCCCTGTTGAACTACCAATACCATAGTCTTTTATGCCTGAAGTTTGAGAATTTTCTAGAATTACATCATCATAGCTTTCAAATGAAATAACTACATCTGTTCCGAAATATTCTTCTGTGCTCATTTCCCCTGTCGCCTTTAAAGTACATATTGGAGTTCCCTTATCAATTTTGTCAATAATAACTTTTTTCCCAGAACTAATTTCACCATTTTCGCTTTTAACAAAAGCATAATATGTACCTAAATCGCGTTTAAATTTATTGTCACTTTGCCATTTATCGTCACTTTTTAAAGGTTTAGAACTTTTATTCGAAATATAATATTGATATCCTTCAACCCCATTAATGGTATTAATTGTTATTGTTTTATCATCATTTTCCCATTCTTCACTAACTGTTACTGTAAATAATTCCAAAATACTACAATCTAATAAAACAGTGCTACTATTTTCTAAATTATTATTACTAAGTTGATATAATTTCCCATTTAAATCAATATATTCTAAATTTTCTTTTATTGAATTTATTTCTTTTATTAAATCATTTTGACTAGAATTAAACTGTATACTATTAGTATCTAAATCATTATCATTTTCTAAAATTATAGCATGACCTGTATCATCTAATATTGCTATATAATAATTAAACTCATCACTTTCATTTTCTATTATTACATAACTTCTTTCCGTTATAATGTTTCCATAAGGTGTTTTTAAGCTTTTATTTCCATCAATTTCAATTTCTGATATTGGTATTAATAATGCCTCAGTATTTTTTGGCTCTTGAACTAAACTATTATTAGCTTTTAATGATCTAACTTCTTCTATATAGCTATTAGCTGTTGCTACAAAAGCACTTTTTCTTGACATTTCAATATAATCAGTTATTGCAGATATTCCAATTAAGGCAACTACTCCTAAAATTATTACTGCAGTTAGAATTTCAATTAAAGTAAATCCTTTTTTTCCTTTTAATTTTTTCATAATATCACCCATTATTTTAATACATAATATAATAAATTATATAGTTATTCTTTTTCTATTTCGCATCTTGAAGCATTCATTGCCATCCCCAATACAAATATATACGAAATAACATATATCCATAACATTAAAAACAATAAATTGGAAATTCCACCATAAAAAGTCTCATATGTAGACATATATTCAATATAATATGAATATAGCCAAGTACAAATCACCCACATTATAGAAGTAAATAGTGCTCCAAATGTTACCTGTTTTCTTTCTATTTTTATATTTGGTGATGCTATATATAATATTTTAACTACTAAATATACCGCAAAAAATGTTAATGGATATTTAAAGATTTTAAATATAAAATATGATATATTTTCAGTAACATTACTATTAGTTATTATCTCTCCAATTATTTTAAATATAACATTACCAAAAGTTGGTACTAATAGTAAGAATAAAAATAGAGTTATTAATAAAATCAACATAAAGAAAGCTTTTGTCCTATTAAAAAAATAGTTTGCGTTTTTTACTTTATATATTGAATTAGATGTTATTATCATAGAATATGTACCATTTGAAGCTAATATCAATGTTGGTATAAGTAACATCCAAATACTAACATTGGAACTTTCTTGCTTTGAAATAAAAATAATTAAATCTGCAATATTTTGTGGTAAGTTATTATATAAAATATCAGATATTGAAGATGTAAGAAAATTTATTGATGCTAATAATGATCCTAATAATGTTAATAATGGTATTAGCATCAACAAAAAATAAAATGCTAAATGACCAGGAAAAACTCCCATTTCTGGTCTATTAATATTTTTGAAAATGTTATTAACAAACTTTTTAATTTTATTCTTCATAAATCACGCTTTATTTATATTCTTCTTTATCTTTTCTCATTTCTAATGTTGCTTCATTAATTGCGTCATCAATAGTTTTTATTTCATCCATAATCATACTATAACCTACAGCAGCACCAAATCCATAATGCAAGTTTTTAAATTCTTTTGTTAATTTTTTTGTGTAAGTAGAAATTTGTTGTTCACTATATCCAACTAAATATATTAAAAATTCATTACCATCGCTTCGAATAATTTCACTATTTTCTAGTTGTGTATTGATTAAAACACTTGCTGCACTGACAATTAACTTATCACCTTGTTCATGTCCATAATTATCATTAACATATTTTACATTATTTAAATCAATTATTATTATTGCCTGTGGATATTTTTTACTTTCATTCCAAATTTTCATATTATAATTTAAATAATTACGATTTTTTAACGATGTTAACATGTCTGTGTATTTTCTTCTTTCATCTTTCTTTACTTTTTTGATCTTTTTCTGTTTTTTAAACACTACGTACAAAAGTGAAAGGATAATTATTGGTAATAAAATTATTGTTAATAAAACTAAATATAGTTCTTCAAATGTACTTTTTTCAAATATTGATAGATTTAAATCATTTATTCCAGCATTACGATAATTATAATAAGAATTTGTTCCAATTATATAATTAAATATTTGATAAAAAACTTCATTTGTCGAATCATTTTTTATCATAAAATTATATTCGTTGGTAATCACTGCTTCATATAATACTTCATAATCTTTCAACTTTTTATCTTTATAATAATTATAAATTTCTTTATCAATAACTATTAAATTATTATTACTATCGCTTAATAGTTTGTTTAAGTTTTCAAATGGTACTAAAGATGCCTTACTATTATCTTTAAAATAATTATATATAGAATTGTTTTCCAGTATTGACACTTTTTGTGATTTCATAGATTCAAATGTTGTAACTACATAATTGTCCTTAGTTTTAGCAATAACTGAATATTTTTCTATAAATGGCGAAATTGTAGAAATATAATTTTTATTTTCATAATCATAATAATTAAAGTAAATATCTACTTCTTTGTTATCAATAGCTTTTTTTAATTCTTCAATTGTATCATATTCTTTAAAATCAATAAAATCAGTGTTTGCTAAACGTTCCATTCTCTTAATATATTCTGCAGCTATTCCAGATATTTTGCTTTTGTCATTTACCTCATAAGGATAATTTTCTACATACCCATATATATATGTTTTTGTTAAAAATTCTGTTTTTTCTTTATCATTTATTTCTGAATTTTCTATATAATAGTCAAGTAAACTTTTATTATAAGTTTCTACAAAATAATTTTCTTTCCATTTATTAAAGTATTTTTTTATAATATTATTCATTTTTTTATTGTTTTCATTATCAGCTAAAGTAAGAACTATTTTTTTCTTAAGTTCTGTAAAAACATATTTAATATTATAATTTTCATTTAATATAGTCCTATCTAAATACATAATATTGGGAATTATTATTAAATCTATATTTCCTTCTTCATATTCTTGGAATAAAGTATCAGAATTATCGTAAGTCTTATATTTTAATTCTTTTGCAGATTTTAAATAATATATTATTTCTTCAGAATCTGCTGTTAATATTCCTATTGTTTCCGTACTTAGTTCATTAATACTATCTAATCTGGTTTTATCTTTTCCAATTAAAATATATACATCTTCTTGAAGTAGCAAATCATTTTCTGTAAGTTTTTCTTGATTGTTTAACACTTGGAATCTATAACCAGTAGACTCAATTTTGCTTTCTTTTAGATAAGGTACTATATTAAATTCAAATCCTGTATCAGCACTAAATTTATTAATAAAAGTTCTGAAAACTCCATTTTCACCATAAACTGGATAATCATTTAAAACATCAAAATCAATAATTGTATTTAAATTTTCTTTAATCCATTTATTTTCTGATATTGTAAAAGAGTTTTCATCTTCTTTATTAAAGTAATAATATAATCCTAGGAATACACATAAAGCTACAATTATTGGTAGCATTATTATAACTTTTTTTTTCATTTTCATAATAAAAATCACTCACTTTATCTATCTTTTGTCCATACAAAATCATTTGTTTGCTTTCTTTTATAACCAATTATAGGAAAAGATTCGTTTGTTAAACTTTTTATAGTTTCTTCAGAGGTTACTTCTTCACTTGTTTTCTTTGTAATTTTTAGGCTACATTTACTCTCACCTACTTTATCTTGTGTAAATCCGTAAATTATATAAGTACCATCATCTGTTATTTTATATTCTTGATTATTATTATAATCTATATTTTCATTATTTGAAATTCCATAATTATTAATATTACCATTTTTTGATAAATCGTTTCTGAATTTTACCGTTACAGGACCGGTAAAATTACCTTCATCATCAATTGTTCCTGTAGCTTCTAATACACAATTATAGTCTTTTTTTATAAACACTTCAATGTCAAAAAAATTTTTTTGTTCTTCTGTTAATGCATTATCTACTTTATTTGCTAGTGATTTTGCAGTTGCAATATCTACATTATCACCGACTGTAATTATAACGCTTAATATTTTACCTCCTAGTTTAGGATCTAATACAGAAATAACAGTTTCTTCACTATTCAAATCAGTTACTATCTTATCGTACTGCTCATCAGTAATTTGTACTTCATCGATACCATCAAGCCTATCACCGTATACTGGCATTCCATTGCTACTAACAAACATACTATATATAAAAAATAAAAAACCAATAATAACTATATAAACAAAAATGATAAATGTGGTTAATTTATGCTTTTTTATAAAATCCATTTCAACACACTCCAGTATATTTATTATACAACACCTTAATTTAATAATCAATTTTATTTAAAAATATTTATTAAAATAAAAAACTGACAATTAACTTTTAAAGTCTTGTCAGTTTTTTTGTTACATTTGTTCTATTATCTTTCTATTGTTTTTTAATCTTTCATTCTTTTCATTAATTTTTATTGCTTCATTGATATTATAAAGTGCTAATTTTTTATTTCCTACATTGTAATAAGCAATAGATAATAAATCGTATACTGTTTCATCCCAGCTGAATACTTCATTTATATAAGTTTTTCCATGTTGTTTTATCTCTAATGCTTGATTGCAATACTTTATAACTTCGTTCCATTCTTTTAAACAATAATACAATAGTGCCATTTCCAAATATGGATCTCTTAAATAAGGTGCTTCTTGAATTGCTTTATTTAACCACATTTTTGCTTCTTCATATCTATTTAAGTTTTTATAACATCTAGCAATAAACCTCATTGAAGCACAACGTTCATCTTTCCATACTGCAGATTTAAGTGATAAATGCTTTATTAGCATATCAATAGATTCTTGCCATTTACCATAATACATATATTCTCTTCCTAAATAATGAACATTTCTGTCATCATTGGGATTTTCTTTTACAGATAGTTCTAATAAAGGTAAATAGCTGCTTCTAGATTTAGTAGCATCTGGATAATGATTTATTATTAGATCTTCAACTGTTATCGTTTCTTCTTTATCATTTCCAACATACTTTAATACTTCATGAACAGGATGCGTCCAAGTATAACATTTTCTTGCATGTATTTTGTCAGTTATAAAACTAACAACAGGATTATTATTTTCATCAAGTTTCCAGTTATAAGTATATCGCATTCTAGTCGTAGTATTTTGCCAATTGTCTTCTATTTTTTTGCGCCAATTGCTTTTTAACACTTCATCTAAATCCAAACTAATACAAATATCATAATCTTCTGGTATTAAAGATAAAGCTTCATTCCTAGCAATATCAAATCTCCATGGAATTATTTGTTTTTCATAGACATCAATATTATGACTTTTTAATTTTTTAACAGTATTATCTGTAGAGCCAGTATCCAACACTATTATTTTGTCTGCTTCTTTAATTGATTCATACCATCTATCGACAAATTTTTCTTCGTTTTTACTTATTGCATATACACAAATCTTATATTTACTCATCTATTTTTACTATGGTCCTGTTGGCCCTGTTGGTCCTGTTGGCCCTGTTGGTCCTTGTGGTCCTTGTGGTCCTGTTGGTCCTGTTGGTCCCGTTGCTCCTTCTGGCCCTGTTGGTCCCGTTGCTCCTTCTGGTCCTGTTGGTCCCGTTGCTCCTTCTGGTCCTGTTGGTCCCGTTGCTCCTTCTGACCCTGTTGGTCCCGTTGCTCCTTCTGGTCCTGTTGGTCCCGTTGCTCCTTCTGGTCCTGTTGGTCCCGTTGCTCCTTCTGGTCCTGTTGGTCCGGTTACACTAGCTCCAGTTGCTCCTGTTGCTCCGGTTGGCCCTGTTGGTCCCTGTGGTATCGTTAAATTTAATACTAAATTTGGTGCTGTTCCAGTAATGCTTGCCGATGCTGATGTACCTGGGGCACCAGTCGTAACAGTACCAATTTGTATAGTAGGAGTCGCTCCAGTAGCACCTGTTGCTCCAGTTGGTCCTGTTGGTCCTGGTGCTCCTGTTGCTCCTGTTGCTCCAGATGGTCCTGTTGGCCCTGTTGGTCCTGTTGCTCCTGCCGGTATTTCAAAGTTAAATATCGCATCTTGACTTGTACCACTATTAGTTACAGTAGCTGAAGTTCCAGGGGTTCCGGTAGTTGTTCGCCCAACTGCTATAGTTGTTGGTCCAGCAGGTCCTGTCGGTCCTGTTGGTCCCGTTACACTTGGCCCAGATGCACCGGTTGCTCCCGCTGGTCCTGTTGGTCCTGTAGGTCCAGTTGGCCCTATTGGCCCCGTAGGTCCAATGGCATATACAACACGAGTGGGACATTTAAATGGAGGTTCTGGCCTAACGTGGTTTTTATCACAACAATTATCCATTTTATCCTTCCTTTCTATTTTAATTTATGAAATAATTTTAATTAATTTCATATTAAATAACCATTTTTTTTATTTTTTATAAAAAAAAACATTATTCTACTATTATTTTCATATTTTATAGAATAATGTTTTTATTATTTATTTAGCAAATCTTCCAATATTAAATTAATATTTTTTGGATTAGCATTACCTTTAGTTTCTTTCATTATTTGTCCCATTATATACTTTATGGCTCTAGTATTTCCCGCATGATAGTCATTTACACTTTGTTCATTATTTTTCAATACATCTTTTATAATATCTACTAGTTCTTCATTATTTATTTCTTTAAAACCGTTTTTTTCTAGAATTTCATCTATACTTAAATCTTCTTCCATAATATCATCTAATATTGTTTTAAAAACTTTACTATTTATTTTTTGACTATCCAAATAATTTACAATATCAATAAATTTATCATCAGTTAATTTCGTATTTTCTATTTTAATTTCATATTTATTTAAATACGCTGCAATATCTCCCAATAATAAATTACTTGCTATTACTAAATTAATCTTTTTATCTATAAATCTATTTAAATAGTCTGAGATAATTCTATTTTGAATTATTTTTTGAACATTAACTTCGTTTATTCCACTTTTTAAGTATATTTTTCTTCTTTCTTCTGCCAACATCGGTAAATTATTATAAACATCTTTAATATATTGATCACTTAATTCTATAAATGGAATATCTGGCTCAGGAAAATATCTATAATCATTACCTGTTTCTTTTATTCTCATTAAAATGGTAGAATTTGTCTTATCATCAAAACGTCTTGTTTCTTCCTTTAAATTCTTTTTATTTTCTAACAATTCTATTTGTCTTTTAGTTTCATAGTCTATTGCCACTCCAACATTAGTTATTGAACCAATATTTTTTATTTCAATTTTTGTTCCTAGTTTTTCTGTTTTGCTAACTGAAACATTACAATCGCAGCGCATACTTCCTTCTTCTATTTTGCAGTCTGAAACATCTGCATATAGCAAAAGTTCTCTTAATTTTTCTAAGTATTTCATTGCCTCTTCAGAACTATTAATATCGGCTTCTGTTACTATTTCTACTAAAGGTATACCTGCTCTGTTAAAATCTAACATAGATTTATTTTTATTATGTATACTTTTGCAAGTATCTTCTTCTATATGAATATCATGAATTCTTATTTTTTTCTTACCATCTTTTACATTTATTTCTACATAACCATTTATTCCTATTGGCGTTCTATTTTGTGTTATTTGATAATTCTTAGGATTATCTGGATAAAAATAATTTTTTCTATCAAAATGCATTTTCTTGTTTATTTTACAATTTAGTACTAAAGCTGCTCTTAAAGCTAATTCAATAGCTTTTTCATTTACTGTAGGTAAAACTCCAGGATATCCTAAATCAATTACATTTGTACAGGTATTTGCCATTTTACCATAATTATTAGCAGAATTAGAAAATATTTTAGATTTTGTTTTTAATTCAGCGTGTACTTCAATTCCTACTGTAGTTTTATATTCATTCATTTTTTTCACCTCTTGGATCTAAATTCAAATCTAAAGTTTTCTCTATAGAAGATGCTAACTTATAAATAGTTTTTTCATCGAAGGCGTTTCCTATAATATGTAATCCTATTGGCATTTTATCTTTGCTAAATCCGATTGGTACGTTAAGACCTGGTAATCCTGCCATATTTACTGGTATTACTAATATATCATCCAAAAATGTTTTCAATGGATCATCTAAATTTGATTCTAAATCATAAGCTACTGTTGTAGTTGTTGGACCTATTATTAAATCAAATTTTTTAAATGCTTTTAAAAAGCTTTTCCTAATATCATCTCTTATTTTTAAAGCCTTATCATAATATATTTTTGCATTTTCCCCACTTAAAATAAATGATCCAACCATAATTCTTCTTTTTACTTCATCTCCAAATCCAAATTGTCTTGTTTTAGTATAAAGTTCTTCCAAATTTTGTGGATTTTCATAAGAATAACCATATCTTATTCCATCAAATCTTGCTAAATTACTACTTGCTTCGCCCATTGCTATTATTTGATACAAAGTAACAGCGTTTTCAATATAATCAATATCAATATATTCAATATTGCATCCTTTTTCTTTAAGTATTTCCACTATTTCGTTAAATTTATCTAACACTTCTTTTTCCACAATATCTGTTACAAAATATTTAGGTATTGCTATATTCATTCCTTTTATATCTGTATTAATTAAACTAGTGAAATCTTCTTTTTCCTTATCTATACTTGTTAAGTCTTTTTCATCTTTTCCACATAAGATGTTTAAAAGTTCAGCATTTTCATAAACGTTTCTAGTCATTGGACCAATTTGATCTAGACTTGATCCAAAAGCAACTAAACCATATCGTGATATTCTTCCATAAGTTGGTTTCATTCCTACTATTCCGCAATAACTTGCTGGTTGCCTTATTGATCCACCAGTATCACTACCTAAGGCAAAAGGAACAATTCTCGATGATATGCATGAAGCTGATCCACCAGATGAGCCACCTGCAATTCTTTTTTTGTTCCAAGGATTTTTAGGGGCTCCAAAATAACTTGTTCTACTTGTTGATCCCATAGCAAATTCATCCATATTTGTTTTTCCAATAATTATCATATTTTTACTTTTAATTTTTTCAACAACAGTTGCATCATAATTTGGAATAAAATTTTCTAACATTTTAGATGCACATGTTGTCCTTAAATTTTTTGTACAAATATTGTCTTTAATTGCTATTGGTATTCCAAATAGTAAATTATCAACTTCCTTATTTTCAAGTTCTTTTGCTACTTTAAAAGCATTTTCTTTATCAAGTGTTATAAATGAATTTATATCTTTATTTTTTTCTATATTTTCAAATGCTTCTTCTACTAAATCAATTGGTTTAATTTTTTTATCTTTTAGCAATTTATTTATTTCTTTTAAACTTAAATCTAAATATTTACTCATTAATCATCACCGGTACTTCTACAAAATTTCCATTAGAATTAGGAGCATTTTTGATTACTTCTTTATAATCTAACATTTGTCCAACTACATCTTCTCTTAAATTAGTATTATGCTCAATTGGAGATATAAGAAATTCCTCATCATAATTTTTTATATCTTTTATTTTATCAATATCATCTATTAATTTTTTTAATTGAACTCTATATTTCTCGATGTCATCTTCTTCCAAATTTATTCTTGCTAAATATGCTACATGCATCACTTGTTCTCTTGTTAATTTATCCATAAGTCCTCCTTATAACTATTTCATATTATAACATATCAATTCAAAAAAAAAGCAACCTTCTTTGCCTTTTTATTAGAAATTATTTAATATATTATTTTTTTCTTATTTTTTAATACTTAATATTGGAAATTATAATCTAAAAATTCTAAAGGAACTTGTTCTATTATAAAATCATCATTTTGTTTGATGGTTATTAAAGTAGCCCCTCTTTGCTTATAATCATTTTCTATCCCTGGCATTGCTAAATAATCGATACTCATTCCATATGTTAATCTTATACCCTTATATTCTAAAGAAATATTATTATAGTGGTCATGACCTGCAAATATTGCTTTTGTGCTTTGCAATTCTAAAGCCTTCTCAAATAAATTACTTTCTTCATTTGATATGCAAATTGCTTCATTTTTTTCACCTATTTCTCCAAAATAATATTTTACTTCGTTACTTCCAAGTTTATATAAATCATATGCTGTTTTATATTCTTCGATAGGAATATGAATAAAAATCATCGATGGTACAATTCTATTGGCTTCTTCGTTTACTTTTTTTATTTGTTCTGCATACCATTCCACTTGATCATCATGAATATAATCATAATCGTTCGGCATATTAAATCGGTAAGAGTTAGAATCTAATAAAAAGAAAACTTCTCTTAAGTTATTATCCTGATCTCGTAATTCGATCATTTGATTGTTTCTTCCCGAAATATTAGGCTGCACATAAGGAAATAATAATGTTTTTGAACTATTATAAGATAAACTTTTAAATATTTCATTTATTTCATCACTAGTACTAGTTGCATAAACTTCAGTATCGTGATTACCATATGTAAAAGCCCAAGGTATGCCTATGTTTCTCATGAAATTTGCAAATTGAATAATTGGTGTATGATTGTTAAATGATAGTGATCCTAACCCAACAGGGAATGCAACATCACCAGTTACAACAATAAAATCTGGTTTAGTATATTTTATTAATCGCCTAATTGCATCTAAGGCTTTTAAATCTTTTGTATATGTATATAGACTTCCACCTAAGTGTATATCTGTTAGTTGTAATACTTTAAAATCTTCTTTATTAGTCTTTATTGTATAAACTCCATTATAATCATTGTAACTTATTTCATCTTTTTCATATTCTACACTCGAAACTGAAGATATATATGGTTGCAATAAATAGTTATCTCGTTGCATGTAATTAAATAACACAACACTTGCAAAACAAATAATTCCAAACATAATTCTTTTTTTATTATAATTTATATTTTTAAAAGTAATATATTGCCTTAAAGTATAATCATAAAAAACAATTAAGATAAAATAAAATGAAACAGCTACGAAATAAATTAAAAATGCTTCTCTACTAAAAAATATAATTGTTACTATACTTATAATAATCCAATATAATAATGAACATATTAATATTTTTTTAAAATGTTTATTAAAATTATCTATTTTTTCTTGTCTTATGAATTTGTCTACAAACTTTTTCTTTATAACAATATTTTTTATAAAAAAAGTAAATAACAGAAATAAATTTGATAGATAAAAAAGTGTTTGAAGTGTAAAATAATATTTATTGGCTCCATTTATTCCTAAACTAACATATGCGCTACATAAGAATAAAAAAATTAAGGCAAAGCTAAATGCTAGTGAATTAATAGTCTTTTTAGTGATTTTATCATAGTACTCTCGAAAATATTTTCTTATTTTTGCGTTTGGTTCTACAATGAAGTTACTTACAAGTACTTCATATTTTCTAGCTTTTATTATCGATAAAATAGAAATTAAAACAAAAGGAATTGTGTAAATCAAGAAATTAATATTTCCTTGATAAAGACTCCAATAAATCATAAGCAGAATTTCAATTATTGAAAATATAAATAAAAATACATAACTATGTAAATGTTTGACTTTCTTTTTAGCATCTTTTAATTTTATCTTTTGCTCTTTTGTATTATTTTTTTCAAAAGGAGTATATCCCATTAAATCTTCAATGTCTTCTATTGAATTATATCTTGTAAAAATTAATCCTAAAGCTTTATATTCTGTATAACCATTTTTTATATATTTTTTATAAATTTTTTCTAATTTTTTTATTGCTTCTTCTTTATATAATGTTATTGTTTGACTTTCTATATTATTAAAAATCTTATCAATGAAATTCCTTATTTCTAACATAAATACCTCTTAATATATTATTAGTATATCATAAATACAATTTTTTTTATTAATTAAGATAAGAATTATAACATGTATTAAAAGGAACAATTAATTTAAAACAAAAAAAGCTATTACTACACGGATAGCTTTTTCCTACTTAACATGCAACCAGCATGATATTTATATTATGTTTTATTATATAAATATTTATTCACATTTTTTTACGTTTATTTTTCCATTTTTAATTTTGTTATATTGTTATATTTTAATAAATAGGATATATTATTTTTAGAATAGGAGGAATTATGAATAGAAAAATTAAAGTAGTTCAATATGGTGTAGGTAAAATGGCAGTTTATACTATGAGATATGCTTTAGAAAAAGGATGTGAAATAGTAGGAGCTATCGATATTAATCCAGAACTTATTGGAAAAGATATTTCAGAAGTTCTAGGAGGAAATCAAACTGGTATATTAATTACTGGTGCTTCTGATGCTGAAAAAATGTTGAATGAAACTAAACCAGATATTTGTATTGTTACAACTATGAGCTTATTTAATGATGTATATAGTGCATTAGAGTTATGTGCTAAATTAGGAATAAATGCAATTACTACTTGTGAAGAAGCATTTTTCCCTATGAATTCTAATCCAGTTTCTGTAAAAGCAATAGACACTATTGCTAAAGAGACAGATTGTACAATTACTGGTAGTGGATATCAAGATGTATATTGGGGAGAGCTTATTAGTGCTATTGCTTCATCAACACAGAGAATTACTAAAATAAAAGGTAGTTCAAGTTATAATGTTGAAGAATATGGTATTGCACTGGCTGAAGCTCATGGGGCTGGTCTATCTTTAGATGAGTTTGACAAAAAGATTGCATCAGTTGATCGAATAAGTGATGAAGAAAGACAGAAATTAATTGATAATTGTGAATATTCTCCATCATATATGTGGAATGTAAATGGGTGGCTCGCAGAAAAATTAGGACTTACTGTTGTTAGCCAAACTCAAAAATGCGTACCTCAAACTTGTGACGAAGACTTAAATTCAACTACACTTAATATGACTATTCCAAAAGGAAATGCTACTGGAATGAGTGCTGTTGTTACTACAACCACAAAAGAAGGTATAACTATTGAATCAGAATGTATCGGTAAAGTTTATTCAAAAAATGATTTTGATAAAAACGAATGGACTGTATTAGGGGAACCAGATACTACTATTGTTGTCAATAGACCAAAAACTGTGGAACTTACTTGTGCTACTGTTATTAATAGAATTCCAGATGTAATTAATGCTAAAGCTGGATTTGTAACTACTGATTTAATTGGAGAACCTACATATAAAGTTAAACCTTTAAATGAATATGTAAATAAGAATTAATAAAAAATAGTGATAGTTTGTCATTATCACTATTTTTTTATTCTAAACATCCTGGTTTTTCTTCTTTAACATTTTTTTCATAAACTGTTAATTGCTCATTAGTATTGCAAGTAACAAGTAATAAGTTTTCTATGTTTTCATATCCCATTTTTTTTAATCTTTCTATTAACCAAGTTTCATCTTTTTTTATGTATTTTAGATTTTTTTTCATTATTACACCATCTAAAACAACATTTGCTGTTAATCCTTTATATGACGTTTTAATTTTCATATCGTTAGGAGTCAATGGTTTAAATTTACTTTTAGGAAGAAAGCTCAATCTACCATTTGCTTCCATAATTGCATATTCTATTTCTGATAATTCAAAGTACCCATTTATTCTTGCTTCTTCTAGTAAATCATTTATATCAAATTTTACTTTTCTTAATCCTTCTTGCAGTATTTTTCCTTTTTCAATTACTGTTACTGGAGTACCTCCTATCCATCTTCTTAAAATTATACTTTTAGTTGTTACGTATGTTATTATTATAGCAATTATTGTATAAATTGCCATTGTAATTACACCATCCCAAAAATAAACTTCTTTGTTTATCGACATTTCAGCGACGACATTTCCAATCGATATTCCTATTACATAATCAAATAAGTTTAATTGTCCAATTTGTTTTTTTCCTAACATTTTTGTTAGCACAAAAAGTACTACTATTGACCCAGCAGATTTCATCACTAAGTAAAAAAAATCCATAATATCACCAATAATATTATGGACTATTTCTATTAAAATAAACCTATTATGTTTCCTTTATCATCTAAATCTATATTTTCATAATTTGGTTTTTTTGGAAGTCCTGGCATTGTTAAAATATTTCCTAAAAAGACTGTTATAAATCCTGCACCTTTATGTAATTCAATATCTCTTACTGTTACCTCATAATCTTTCGGATATCCTAACTTTTTAGGATCATCACTTATTGAATATTGAGTTTTTGCAATACAGATTGGTAAATCTTTTTCTTCGATTTTATTTATTTTTTCTATACTTCTCAAAGCTTTATCTGTATAATTAACAGTTTTTGCATGATATATTTCTTTACAAACTATTTCTATTTTTTCTGTTATTGGTAGCATCTCATCATATAATAATGCAAAATCATTATCTCTTGCACACATTTCTCTTACTTTATCAGCTAAAGCTAAAGCACCAATACCACCTTTTATATATGTTTCACTTATTGAAAACTGCACTAATTGCTCATTGCAAAATTGTTTTACAATATCAATTTCTTCCATGGTATCTGTATAAAATTTATTTAGGCAAACGATAATATGTGAAGTAAATTTTTTTAAATTAGAAATATGAACTTCTAAATTAGGTAATCCAAGTTTTAGTTTTTCTATGTTAGGAATATTTATTTCATCACTAGTTGCTCCACCATTATGTTTTAATGCTCTTAATGTTACAACAAGTATAATACAATCAGGAGCTATATCTGCCTTTCTACATTTTATATCCATAAATTTTTCTGCCCCTAAATCCGCACCGAATCCTGCTTCTGTAACTACATAATCAGCAAGTTTTAATGCCAAGTTAGTTGCTACTATTGAATTACAACCATGGGCAATATTAGCAAATGGCCCACCATGAATAATTATAGGATTATTTTCTAAAGTTTGAACTAGATTTGGATCAAAAGCTTCTTTTAGCAATACGACAAGTGAACCTTCTAGTTTTAAGTCTTTTACGTATACTGGATTTCCATCATAATTCATTCCTATAATTATACTTCCTAAATTATTTTTTAAATCTATTAAATCCTTAGACAGACAAAAAACACTCATAACTTCACTAGCTGCTGTAATATCAAAAGATGTTTTTACACATTCTTGATTATTTAAATTAATACTGATATCACGTAATGCTCTATCGTTTACGTCTAAACATCTTCGAAAAGTAACTGTACCTATATCGATTCTAAGACTATTTCCTTGAAAAATATGATTGTCTATTGCTGCTGCAATTAAATTATTACAACTAGTTATTGCATGTAAATCACCAGTAAAATGTAGATTTATATCTTCCATTGGAACTACTTGACTATATCCACCACCTGTTGCACCACCTTTTAATCCAAAAACTGGTCCCAATGAAGGCTCTCTTAAAACACCGATAGTCTTTTCTTCAATATGATTTAAAGCATCTACTAAACCAATAGCAACAGTAGTTTTTCCTTCTCCATATGGAGTTGGATTTATTGCAGTAACAAGAATTAATTTTCCTTTTTTACCTTGCATTATTTCATTTGCTTTTATTTTTGCTTTATATTTCCCATATGTTGTTATTAATTCTTTTTCTAATCCTAAATTTTCTGCTACTTCTTCAATATTTTTTTTTATGCACAAGTTTGAAATTTCAATATCTTTCATTTTATCACCACTTTTATTATACTATATCACATTTTTCATTTAAAGTATATGACATATGGTATATAATACATACGGAGGTTTTTAAAATGAACTATTTAGATTGTTGTACTTTATGTCCAAAAAATTGCAAAGCAAATAGAAACAATGGTGAAATAGGATTTTGCAAGGCGACAAATAAAATTAAAATAGCAAAATATTGTCTTCATTTTTGGGAAGAACCATGTATTTCTGGTACTAATGGTTCTGGGACAATTTTCTTTTCTAACTGTAATTTAAAATGTATTTTTTGTCAAAATTATGATATTTCTACAAAAAATAATGGAATAGAAGTTTCTATTGAAGATTTTGCTAATATTTGCATAAATTTACAAAATAATGGTGCTTTAAATATAAATTTAGTTACTCCAACACATTTTATACCACTTATAAAAGATGGTTTACTGCTAGCAAAAAATAAAGGCCTACATATTCCTATTATTTATAATACTAGTTCATATGAAAATGTAAATAGTTTAAAATTGCTAGAAGGATTAATAGATATTTATTTACCTGATTTGAAATATTATGATAACAAATTAGCTGAAAACTTTTCAAAAGCAAAAAATTATTTTTCAGTAGCTAAAGAAGCTATTAATGAAATGTATAGACAAGTATGCTCCCCTAAATTTAATGGAAATATTATAACGAAAGGCGTTATCGTTAGACATTTATTATTACCTACTCATATTGATGATTCAAAAAAAATACTTTTATACTTACATAGTACATATAAGGATAATATTTATATTAGTATTATGAATCAATATACACCAATAAGGCATATAGAAAAATATAAAGAGCTAAATAAAAAAGTTGATGATTATGAATATGATTCTCTCGTAAATTATGCATGTGATATTGGTATTACAAAGGCTTTTATTCAAGAAGGAGAAACTTGTAATGAAAGTTTTATTCCAGATTTTAGTATATTTTCTGATAAATAAAAGCAAATTACAAAATTATAAATTGCTTTATTTTTTTCATATATAGAAAAACTATACACACAAAGCCAAGCGAAAAGAAGTGTGGTTTACAGCATTACCATAGTAGCCGTAGAAATAAAAAGCACCAGCACTAGAACTGTTACTATAGCTTCCCCCACGGAAGATCCAAGGGTAATAAGAAACAACAAAAGTTGAAGTATCATTATATCATGATGATTGAGAACTTGCAAATGGTCCCAACTCTGCTGTTGCATCTCCTAATATTCTTTGAGAATAATTAGATTGATTAGAATTATAATTATAAACATCATAATATTTATTCTCTGAAAAATCAATTCCATTTGTATAAATACTTCCACCATATAATGTTCCATTAAATCCTGAATTAGAAAATACTTACAGATAATGGTCATGAATTTTTTGATGTAAATAATATAGAATGTATACAAGATACTGTTGAATATGTTACTCATTTATTCTTTTGTGATCCACATATGTCATGTTAAAAAGGAATGATTGAAAAAAATCATGAATTTATAAGATATATCTTACCCAAAGGATCTTCTTTTAAAAATATTACTCAAGAAGATTATGATTTACTTGTTAATAATATTAATTCTTTATGTAGAGATTCATTAAATTGTAAATCTCCTTATGAAGCAATGCTATTCTTATGTGATGAATCAATTCTTAAATTACTTAATTGTCACTATATAAAACCAGATGAAGTTGTATTAAACTATTCATTACTAAACCATTAATTTTCATTTTATTTTTTTGTTATTAATAATACATTTATTTTTAAATTGTATGTCAAGGTCTGCTGAGCAGTTTATTTTAACCTTGACTACAATTTATAAAATAAATACAATTAACAAATTAAAAAAATAAAAAAGATATTTATAACTACCAATTATAAATATTAATTTTGACAAATAAATTGCCAACACCTTATAAAAAAAATCAATGTGGATATTGTGCATTTAATTTTAAAAATTCACATATATCTGCACTTTTTTGCGTGGAAGAATTTTCTTCTCACATTTGATAATATACCACTTTTTCTATTTTTTTCTACTTTTGGACTTTATAATCATCAAAAATTTCTTTAAAAAAGGGCATTTTCTTTTGAAAACACACTTTTTCCTATCTATTGCACTTAATTGTGCACTTTAGATTGATTTAACGCTCATATTTTTTGTTAAAAAGGGGTTATAAAACACTTTATTTATAATAAATTATTTTCTTCTTGAAAAGACAGCCGCTGTAGTATTATCTTTTCCTCCTAGGATGTCTTCATAATAAGAATCATCATTTGTTTTTTGTCTATGAGAATTAGTTGCATTTGCACTATCAACTAAAGCTGCTGCAATTTTGTCTCGCGGAGTGTTTTTAGTAATTGCCATAATTTGGCTATCCGATAAACAATCAGTAACTCCATCAGTTAATAGTAATAAATGATCATAACTGTTGTTATCTACAAGATAACAATTTAAATAGAACTTTTCTGGATCAGCTCCTAAAGAATTTGTAATATAATTTGATTTTTTATGAAAACGCATATCATCTCTTTTTTCTATATATCCTTTCTCATATAATTTTTGTACATAAGAATCATCATCAGTAATTTGATATATACGATTGTCTTTAGTTATATAAGCACGTGAATCACCAGCTGATACTATTAATGTTTTTTCGTTTCCTACTATTGCACAAACTAATGTTGAAGCTCTACCATCATTTTTTCTATTTATTTCTGCATTAATTTGATTAATTTTCTTTTTAAGAATTTCTAGTAATTCATTTGAATTTTTATAATAATTTTGACTAAGTTCTTCAAACCAGAAAGCTAGTTCACGGGTAGCATAACTACTAGCTTTTCCACCATTTAAAGCTCCTCCTACACCGTCCGCTACTAATAACATTTTAAATTTTTTATTCTGCTGATGTTCAAGTAATAAGACTGAATCTTCTTGAGTATTTTTTCTTTTCCCAATAATGGATTTAGCAAATAGTGCTCTACCAACCGAATATTCAACATTGCCTTTTTGTAATTGTACACCTCTTAAAATATCTTCTCGACATTTATTAATTGATTCAGAAAATAATTTTACGTTAAATATTCCCATTTTCTTCAAACCATTTTCATCTTCCAATGAAGCTAAATAGTCATTAATGCAATGGTGTGAATAATTATCTATAGATTCTATAAGTATTGGATTTCTGTTCGAATATCTTATTTTAGCAAATGATCTAACTAAATTTGCTAATTGTCTTGGATTTTCTTTTAATATTTTTAAAATATCTAATTTTTGCTTTGGTTGAGAGCTAATATAATCTAAAAATTGAGAGCAATTTTGTTTGCCCGGAAGTTCCCCTATACTTCTATCCATCATTGCTACTTTTAATGCTTGTTTTGCAATTTCCCTTATAATATCATCTTTTGTTAATGATGCTATAACATCACGTGCTTTATTTTGAGAAGTTATATACTTAGGAAAGTTTTCCATAAATATAATAGATAGCATTAAGTTTTCTGGATTAAAATCTGGGTGTCTTAATAATGTTTCCATTATTGCATAATCAATTTTTTTAATTTTTTTCTTTGAATTACTTTGATATTCCATATTTTCTCCTCATTTTCATTACTTCATTTTTTATTCTTTCGAGTGTTATATTCTCTTGCTTGTATAATTCTTCTTGACTGCCTTGTTCAATAAATTTATCGTTATATCCTATGATAGTTATTGGTCTTTCGTAATTAAAATTATTTAACTGTATTTGAATTTGTGATGATAATCCACCCGCTATAACATTGTCTTCTACTGTAATTATATCATAATTATTATTAATTAAATATTTTAAAATTTTTTTATCTACTGGTTTTATAAAGACGGCATTTATTATCATAATATTTAACTTATATTTATTATTTGCTAATATTGCCTTTTGAACCATTTTTCCAGTAGCAATTATTGCAACATTTTTTCCATTTGATATTATTTCCCATTTTGCTAATGCTAATTTATCGATTGGTTTTAAAGAAATCTCATCCATGCCTTTAGGGTATCTAATTGCTATTGGAAAATTCTGTTTTATTGCCCATCTAAATATTTTGTCCATATCGTTTATTGATTTAGGTGAAATTACTATTAAATTAGGTATTAATGAAAGATATGATAAGTCGAAAATTCCTTGATGTGTTTCCCCATCACTTCCTACAATTCCAGCATGATCTATTGCAAATATAACATGTAATTTTTGCATACAAACATCATGTATTATTTGGTCAAAACTTCTTTGTAAAAATGTTGAATAAATAGCAACAATTGGTATCATTCCGCCAGTTGCTAACCCAGCAGCAAAAGTTACTGCATGTTCTTCGGCAATTCCAACATCAAAACTTCTTTCTGGATACATTGCAAAAAAATCTTGCAAACCGACCCCGTCTTTCATAGCAGCTGTTATTGCTACTATTTTACTATTATCTTTTGCAATGTCAACCATAATTTTACCGAATCTTTTAGAATATGTTTCTTGTTTAGACTTTTTTATGCCTTCATTTAAATTAAATGGAGAAACAGAATGATATATTTGTGGGTTTTTCATTGCTTCTAGATAACCCATTCCTTTTTTAGTTACAACATGGATAATAACAGGTTTTTCAGATTTTTTAACTCTATTAAAGACTTTAGTCATTATCGTAATATCATGACCATCTATTGGGCCAACATAAGTTAATCCCATAGCTTCAAAATATTTAGACGGAATTAAAAAATTTCTCATACCATCTTTTATTCTTGTTAGGACTTTTATAGATAAATTTCCTACAGTTGTATCATCTAACGAATGCTTTATTTTGTTTTTTATTTTTAAATATCTCTCATTTATACTTATCCTACTTAAATAACTAGATATTCCACCTACATTTGTAGAAATACTCATTCCATTGTCATTTAAAATTATAACCATTTTAGTTTTTCTATATCCTAAATCATTAATTGCTTCCAAACTCATACCATTACTAATTGAACCATCACCAATTACTGAAATAACGTTATACGTTTCTTTTTTTATATCACGTGCTCTTGCTATTCCTAATGCTGCTGATATTGAAGTACTACTATGTCCTGTTTCAAAAAAATCATACTTACTTTCTTTTCGATATGGAAAACCTCTTAATCCTTTATATTTTCTTAAATTATCAAAAAATTTTTTTCTTTCAGTTAAGATTTTATAAACATAACTTTGATGCCCTACATCAAATATTATTTTATCACTATCTATATCAAAACTAGTTAAAAGCGCTATAGTAAGCTCTACTATTCCTAAATTAGATGCTAAATGTCCACCATTTTTAGATACTTTTTCTAAAAGAAATGCTCTAATTTCTTTTGCTAAAATCTTTTTTTCTTTTATTGTTAATTTTTTTAAATCTGTATGATTATTTATTTTATCTAATATCATTTATTGTTACACTCTTTCTAAAATTTTAGTTAAAAATTTTGTTTATTACATTAATTTAATAATGTTATCTAAACAACATATATTGCACTTTTTCTCGTAATTTATAGGTATCTTTCATTTTTTCTTCTAGTCCCAAAGTATAATACAAATTTCCGTTATTATCGATACTAACAACATAATTAGATGATGGTAAACTTTCTATTGTTGTATATAACCATTTATAGTACGATGATAATTCTAAATCCATATTGTTCATAATATATGTAAATAGTAAATCTGGACTTAAATATTTTACATTTCCAAAATCTATGTCATAGTTACTTAAAATTAAAGCTTTTGTATTAAATTGACGATATACACTTTCTAAATCATACTCATTATTTAAGTATCCTGTTTCAAATAACGCATCATAACCATTTTCTGTTTGTAAATGAGGTAAATGATCTCCAAAAAAGACAATTATTGTATCTTCATCATAATTTTTTATATAGTCATATAGTCTTCCAAGCTCTTGATCTGCTTTATAAATTCCTTCTGCATAGGCTTTTATAGTCCCATTTATGTCACTATTATAAGGGCTTTCAACTATAGAAAAATCATATTCTTTATATCTTTCTTCATAGTATGGCATATGTCCGCCCATTGTAATGGTAAAGTAAAAAGTTTTTTCGTCTTTATTTTTGCTATCAAAGTATTTTATTATTTCATCTGTTAAATATTTGTCACTAACATATTTACCATTCAAGTCTATCTCATCATATAAATGCCTCTTTTCATCAACTTTATAATAATTATATACTTTGTCACAATTAAACATACTTTTACTAGATGAATTTAATATTACACTTTTATATCCATTATTTTTAAATTCAGTAATTATAGAAGGTATGCCCTCTTTTAAATTATCATCATACAATTGCATATATGGAATATAGCCTTTACTAAAGTAATTAAGACTTCCACCTGTTAAAATTTCAAATTCTACATTAGCACTTACTCCACCATATGCTGGAGAAATCATATCAATTATTTTTCCTTCATTTTGTAATTTATGAAAATTTTCAACAATATCTTTATCAAATTTTATATTTTCTAAAGATGATATATCCCAAAAAGATTCAGAGAAAATAACAATTACATTTGGCTTTTTCCATGTAGGGGTAATTCTTTTAGCATTATTAATAATATACTTCAAGCCTTCTTCATCATAATTTTCCGGCTCATATCTTCTACTTTCTAAAAATTTACCATACATTCCACTAATTACACCATATTTATAATAATATCTTGTATTACTTACAGATATAGTATAATCTGTTGTTTTTTTGTTAACATATATAATATTTAAAATTAATTTATCTAAACTTTTAAGTGGCATAAATAAAATTAAAATAGTAAGTAAAGCACAAATAAAAGTAACAATAGATATTTTAGTTTTATTTATCTTTATGTCATATCTATAATTAATTATTAACAAATAAATAAATAGTATTATAACTATAATCGTTGGTGTCAATATATATTTTATTGCATTAATTAAAGTAACATCAACAAAGTTTACAATTTCACCAGTTGTTTGTAGAAATAAAAAATCTGTTAATAATAAAGTATCACTAGTATAAAATATTCTAATTTGATTTGTGACAAATAAAATCAAAAAAATTATTGAAAAGATTAGATTTGTCCTAAAACCATCTCGTAATAGTGATAATATCAAAAAGAAAATAGCATAAATTATTATTATCATAATTATAAATGAACCAATTTCTAATTTTATATTTGGCATTTTAAAAGTGCAAATTTTAAAATAAAATTCTAAAATTAAAATTAAAATTAACGGAATTAAGAAATTTATTGCGTATTTAATCTTAGGCGAATATTCTTTATATTTTTTATCAATTTTATTTTTTTTCTTATATAATATTAAAAATAAATTGGCTATAAAACCGGCAGTTAAAGATTCTAAAATCATAATCCCACTAATAGTGTCAAAAAATAAAAAGTAACCAATTATCATATATAAAATCATTAATACTATTGGAATGTTCCAATTTAAATTGTGCTTATACGAATATCCAAAAGTTAGTATAAAGAAATATAATGGATATAATAATTTTACTAATAATGTTTGTAAATCATCTGAGCATACATTTATAATTATAGCTGTTAATAAAAATATTTCTAATGAAAATAATAATGTCTTTTTTTTACTATTAAAAACTTCTTTCATAAAAACCTCATTTTTACTTTAGCATTGTCATAACTTTTGAATGTTTTTTTATCTGAAAGTATGCTATTATGTACATCAAAAATACAAATATAAAAAATATAGTAATCATTATTTCACTTTCTGTCAATAAAAGAAAGTCGAAAATTCCATGAATTATTATTGGTAAAAATAGACTTAATATTTTGTTTTTTAGAGATTTAACCTCACTAAAATTAGTTTCATAGTACTTAGCTTTGCCCATATAATACCCCATAGATATTCCATAAAAAACATGAGCAGGTACTGATGTTACTGCTCTTAATATAGCAGTAGAATTTCCATATTCTACTACATACAGAATATTTTCTAATGTTGCAAACCCCAGTGATAAAAAAACACAATAAACAATACTATCATATATATGATTAAAATTTTTATTTTTATAGCCAATTAAATAACAAAATAAAAGTTTATATCCTTCTTCTACTAGTGCAATACAAAAAAATGATAGAACAAAAGCCTTTAACATTATATAATCTATATTTGTTTCTATAATACTAATTAAAAATTTTTCTAAAAAGGCAGCAGGAACAGTTAAAATAACACCAACGAAAAATAATTTTGCAAGTAAATTAATCGGTTCTTTTTCAATGATATCTTTTTTATATATATAATAACCTAAAATTATAGTAGGTAATATAGCCAAAAACACCGTTAATATCAAACTATCACACCCTTTTTATATAAAAATTATAACACTTATATATTAATAAGTAAATTATTGAAATAAATTTGCATGAATTAAAACATTATAATATAATATCAATTGTATTTTTGTATGAAGGTGATTTATGAAAAAGAAAAAAAAGAGAAATTTTATAATTAGTTTTTGGCTCTTTATAATCGGAATTATTCTATTACCATTTAATAAAATTAATAATAAAACAGAGAAAAAAAAAGAGAAGGATAAAGCAAATATAAATTCTACTGCAAAATTATTAATAAAAGAAATAAAAAAATACATAAAAGATAATTATATTGATAAAGATGATGTTAGAGAATTAAATGAAGAAATAAAATATTTAGAATTTGTTAGTAAAAAAGGAAATGATTACTTAATAAAAAAAGCAAAGGAAAGATTAGAATTAAAATTCTTTTATGTTAAAAACAAAATATATGTTAAAGAAACATCTCACAAAAATTCTAAAAACGAAAGAAAAAAAGATAAAAATAAAAAAAAGATAGAAAAAAAAGAGTCTATTGATATTAGCAAGTCAAATAACTACAATACACCTGTAAAAAAAGATAAAAATAAGTTAGAAAAAAAAGAGTCTATTGATATTAGCAAGTCAAATAACTACAATACACCTGTAAAAAAAGATAAAAATAAGTTAGAAAAAAAAGAGTC
>CASEVQ010000009.1 GCA_949291455.1 uncultured bacterium | reverse complement strand
ATTTTGGGTGGATTTATATATATTATAAAAAACAAAATTTATATATCGACTTTTTTTGTAAATTTTCTTTTTTTAATAATTATAAGTCCAATATTTTTATACTTTTATTATAAAAAGGTGAAGAAAATGAATAACTATTATAATCATTTATATAATGTAGAATTATATTATGATAATAATTTATATAATTTTGTTGCATTTTTAGATACTGGTAATAAACTTTATGATCAATATAAAAGGCGTCCAATAATATTAGTATATTCTAAGTGTATTCAATTTGATTATTCTAAGGGAATATTAGTACCATACGAGACTGCTAATGGTAAAAGTATTATAAAATGTTTAGAAGCTGATAAAATAATTATAGATAAAAATATAGAAAAAAAACATGTTATTTTTGGTTTAGTAAATGAAAATTTTAAAATAGAGAATGTAAATATGATATTACATAGCGATTTAATAGGAGGATAATTATGATAACAATTTTTTTATTAGCTATTTATTTAATTGAAGTAAGCAATGTTTTATTTTATGTGGGAGCAACTGATAAATTACCAGAGCCTTTGTCAAAAGAAGAAGAAGAATTTTATTTAGTAATGGCTAGTGATGGAGATTCGATGGCCAAAGATAAGCTTATAGAACATAATTTAAGATTGGTTGTTTTTCTTGCAAAAAAATATGAAAATACTAATGTTGATTTGGAAGATTTAGTAAGTATTGGAACAATTGGCTTAATTAAAGGAATTAATACTTATAGTATGGATAAAAATATTAAATTAGCTACTTATGCATCTAGATGTATAGACAATGAAATACTTATGTATCTTAGAAAAAATAAAAAAGTTAGAACGGAAGTTAGTTTTGATGAATCACTAAGTTTTGATGCAGATGGAAATGAACTACATTTAGAAGATATTTTAGGTACTGATGCTGATATAGTCACAAAAAATATTGAGCAAATAAACAATAAAAAACTTATGCTTGATGAAATATCAAAACTTAATAGTAGGGACAAAGAAATTATGTTAATGCGATATGGTTTATCTGGTTATGAAGAAAAAACTCAAAAAGAAGTAGCAGAAATTTTAGGAATAAGTCAATCTTACATTTCACGAATTGAAAAGAAAGTTATTAAGAGATTAAGAAATATAATAAAAGTTTAAAACTATAAAACTATAATTACTTTATTTATAGTTTTTTTGTTTTAATTTATTAAATTAAAAAAAATAGCGTTAAATCAATCTAAAGTGCACAATTAAGTGCAATAGATAGGAAAAAATGCATTTTCAATAGAAAGTGCACTTTTTTAAAAGAAAATCGGCATATTAAACATAAAAATATTAAAAAAAATTAAAAAATATGGTATATTATAAATTGTCAAGGAATTTTATCCCACGACAAAAAGTGTAGTAATTGCATCTTTTTTAAAAGAAAGTGCACAATTGCTGCATTAAATTATTAATGTTGGAATGGCAATTTATTTGTCAAAATTGATATTTATAATTGATAGTTATAAATATCTTTTTTTTATTTTTTTGTTTGTTAATTGTATTTATTTTATAAATTGTAGTCAAGGTTAAAATGAACCGCTTCGCAGACCTTGACAAACAATTTAAAAATAAATGTATTGTTGATAACAAAAAATAAAAGAAAAATTAATGTTTTAGTAGTGAACCGTTTAATACGATCTCATCTGGTTTTATGTAGTGACAATTAAGTAATTTAAGAATTGATTCATCGCATAAGAATAGCATTGCTTCATAAGGAGATTTACCGTTTAATGAATCTCTACATAAAGAATTAATGTTATTCAAAATTAAATCACAATCTTCTTGCGTAATATTTTTTAAAGAAGAACCTTTGGGTAAGATATATCTTATAAATTCATGATTTTTTTCTATACTACCTTTTTGACATGACATATGTGGATCACAAAAGAATAAATGAGTAACATATTCACCAGTATTTTGTATGCATTCTATATTATTTACATCAAAAAATTCATGACCATTATCTGTAAGTATTATAGAAAACAAATTTTTATAAATATCTAAAGGAATGAGATTTTGTAATATTTTGAATATTCTAGACACCTCATCAGTAGTTTGACTTTCTAATTTAAATATAAGCATAAATTTTGATTTTCTCCATAATAATGTAAGGAAACAATCTGATTCATTTTGCAAACCACATACAGTATCCATCTCAATAATATTTAAATCAGGATTATTAGAAGTAAATTCTATAAAATCAGTATATTTTCTTCCTATTAAAATTTCACGTTCTTTTCTTGATCTTCTATTGTTTGATTTTTTTTTTTTAATATTTTATTATTCTAGGAAAATCAATAGGCTTAAAATCAAAAACACCAATATTTACATAATTATAAAAAGATGGTTTTGAAAAGTCTAAAATATCAGAATGATTAATATATAAATGATTAATAGTTTGTCCTTTTTTAATAAGGGGAGTAAGAGTAGTATTAATTTTATAAACTTCTTCAGGAGTTAAATTAATACCACGTCTAGCTTGGCTTTTAACTTCTTTATATGTATCATCGGCTTTTCTAGCATAATAAGTATATCTTTCTTTTCTACAACCACTTCTAGATTTACAACCATTACAAACATAAGGCGATTTATCTAATTTAGGACAATGAGAATTATAATTAGGATTTTCATAAATTTTTCCGTAGTTCCAATTAGTAGGATTTGAAAAAGTTTTATTTCTATCTATTTCTCTTAATATAGTAGAATGACTTCTGTTAATTTCTAATGAAATTTGATTAATGGATTTATTATCGTTTAATCCATCTTCAATATTTTTTCTATCTTCATATGACAGATGACAATAATTTGCCATAATTTTTCCCTCCTTTATATGACAAATAAATTGCTTAAAAGATATTATATACTATTATAAATCTTACTGCACAACTTTTGTGCACTTCATTTTTTAAAATACAATTTTTATATAATTATTGTAAAGAAAATAAATATATTGTAAACTTTAAATATAAATAATATACTAGGAGTAATTATATGAATAATAAAAAAGGGTTTACTTTGATAGAACTATTAGCAGTAATAGTAATATTGGGAATATTAATGATAATAGCAATACCAGAAGTAACAGAGTATATATCATCATCAAGAAAAAATGCTTATATAACAATAGCATCAAGATATATAGATGGAGTAAGAAATAAAGTAAATGCTGCAGAAATACCAGTCTATGATAAAGAGACAACATATTATATACCCGGAAGTTGTGTCTCAATGGAAAAAGGAGGAAAAAGTCCATATGGAGATTGGGAAGAATATTATGTAGTAGTAACATATGACGGAACAGGGTATGACTATTATTGAACAAGTAGAGATGAAACAAACACAGAAATATATTTAACATATCAAGATTTATTAGATGTTGATAGAATAGAAAATAATGTAACAAGTATCTCAACAAGTATAGGAGTAGGAGATAGAGAAAAGATATTAGTATTAAAGGATAGTTGTAGTATAAATGATGCAGAAGAATTGGTAGCAACAAGTAATATTCCAGAAAAAGGAACAAGTGATGGAAGTGAAACAGAAGAACCAGGTAATATAACATATAAAGAAGAAATATTAAATGGAACATAACCAAAGTTAGAAGATCCATTAATAGCAGTAACAATAGAAAATGATGGAACAGTAAAGAAAGCAGATACTAATACTAAGTGGTATAGTTATGAAGAAAAAAGATGGGCAAATGCGATAATATTAAAAGATGAAAGTAAAACATATAACAATGGAGAAGTAATACCAGAAGAAGAAATAGAGAGTTATTTTGTATGGATACCGAAGTATAGTTATAAGTTATGGGATTTAGGAAATTATACAAGTGAAACAGGAATAGATGCAAATAAAGTACATTCAATAGAAATAAAGTTTGGAACAACAAATACAAGTGATAGTGTTTCTGGAGAATGTACAACACCAGGAATATCAGGAGAAAGTGGAAACTGTGAAGTAGGAGATTATATGACTCATCCAGCATTCTTAGCTTTTAATACAAATGGACTATGGGTAGGAAAGTTTGAGACAGGCTATGATGGAGCAACAAGTACAAGTGAAGCACAAAATAATACAACAGAAGTAGATAAAGTAATAGTAAAACCAAATGTCTATAGTTGGAGAAATATACAAGTAGCAAATGCCTTTACAGTAAGTTATAATTATAAAAGAGAGTTAGATTCTCATATGATGAAGAATACGGAATGGGGAGCAGTAGTATATTTATCACATTCTATCTATGGAATAAATGATGAAGTAAGAATAAATAATAATTCAAATTATTTAACAGGATATGCCACAACAACAGAAAATGGAAGTAGTAGTACAACAGATGTAGCAATGTGGAATACAACAACTGGATATTTAGCAAGTACAACTGGAAATATAACAGGGATATATGATATGTCAGGCGGAGCAAATGAATATGTAATGGGAGTAATGAAAGATGCAAATGGCAATTTAATGTCAGGTTGGGATTCTACTAGGAATTCCGGATTTAATGGGACATTAAGCGGTGGAGGAAGTATTACTAATGGAATAGATTTTCCAGAAAGCAAATATTATGATGTTTATAATTACAGTACAAGTAATACTAATTATGCACGAAGAATCTTAGGAGATGGAACAGGAGAGATGGGACCATTTAATTATGTATCATCATGGTATGGTGACAATTCTTTCTTTATTTATTCTAATTATCCTTGGTTTAGTCGTGGAGGTAGTTTTGTCAATAGTTCTAGTTCTGGTGTATTTTATTTTAGTAATAGTCATGGCAATATAGGAAGTGGTGTTTCTTTTCGTTTAATTCTATGTATATAGATTTTTAACCTATTTTTAATAATAAAAAATAATTTAATTATGCTGATTGTAATGTTTTATAAATGTTTTTTTTGTTACAATAAAATTAATTTTTTATACAAAAAAACTTAATAAAACTTTTCTTATGGTATAATATTTAATAGAGGTGATAATATGAGAGTTATAGTTAGTGCTGGTGGAACTGGTGGTCATATTTATCCTGCTTTAGCAATAATAAATAAAATTAAAGAACGTCATAAAGATTGTGAAATTCTTTATATTGGTACAACTGATAGAATGGAATCTACTTTAGTACCTTCTTTAGGTATAAAATATGAAGGTATTACTATGAAAGGACTTAATAGAAAAAATATTTTTAAGAATTTTAGTGTTATAAAATCATTTTTTGATGGTATTAAAAAAGCAAAAAAAATTATAGAAGATTTTAAGCCTGATATTGTACTTGGAATTGGTGGCTATATTACAGCGCCAGTCATAATAGCAGCTCATAAATTAGGAATTAAAACATTTATTCATGAGCAAAATTCAATTCCAGGTTTATCTAATAAAATTTTAAAAAAATATGTCGATGTTATTGGTGTTTCATTAAAAGAAAGTATGCAATATTTTAAAGGTAGAAAAGTGATTTTTACTGGTAATCCAAGAAGTGAAGAAGCAACAAAAGCAAAACCTGTTAATAAAGAAAAATATGGTCTAACTGAGTCTAAAAAATTGGTTTTATTTGTAATGGGAAGTTTAGGTTCGTTAACAATAACTAATTTAATGCATGATATTATTCCAGAATTTAAAGATAAAAAATATGAAGTTTTATTTGTAACTGGTAAAAATTATTTTAATTCTTATAGTGATTTAAAAATTCCAGATAATGTAAAGCTGGTTTCTAATTTAGATGATATGTTAAACGTATTAAAAAAGACAGATTTAATTGTAACAAGAGCAGGAGCTTCTACTATTGCTGAAATAACAGCAATTGGAATTCCAGCAATAATGATACCTTCTCCATATGTAACACATAATCATCAAGAAAAAAATGCCGAAATTTTAAAAGCAAATGAAGCAGCAATAGTTATAAAAGAAAAAGACCTTACGAAAGATAATTTGTTACAAAGTATTGATTCTATAATAAGTTCGAAAGATAAAATAATTAAAATGAAAAAAAATAGTAAAAGTTTAGGTGTTATCGATAGTGCTACAAAAATAGTAGAAACAATAGAAGATATAATAAATGGTGATGTATAATGGATAATATTGTAAAGTTTGTTGAAATTAATAATATTGGTAAATATTTAGAAAATGTTAGTATGGCAAAATATACAACTTATAAAACTGGGGGAATTGCAAAATTATTAGTATATCCCAAAGATGAAAAAAAATTTCTTCTTCTTTTACGTGAATTAAAAAGACAAAATCTTAAATATAAAATTTTAGGTAATGGATCTAATACATTATTTAGTGATAAAGTTTTTAATGGTGTAATTATTAAATTAGATTGTTTAGATAAAATTGTTACTTATAGAAATATTATAAAAGCAGGTAGTGGGGTTAATTTAATAAAACTTAGTAATTTTGCTATTAAAAAGTCTTTATCAGGACTTGAATTTGCTAGTGGTATTCCAGGAACTGTTGGAGGAGCAGTTTTTATGAATGCTGGTGCTTATAAAAGTGATATGGGATATGTTGTAAAAAGTATTAGAGTTATTACACCAAATTTAGAAATTATTACGATGTCTAATCGAGAACTTGATTTTCATTACCGAAGTTCTTTTTTGCAAAAAAATCTAGGATATATTTGTTTAGAAGCAACATTTCAATTAAAAAAGGGAAATAAGACTGAAATGTTAGAACTTGTTAAAGAAAGAAAAGAAAGAAGAATGGCAACTCAGCCATTGGATTATCCTTCAGCAGGTTCGGTATTTAGAAATCCAGAAAATTTGTTTGCTGGTAAAATTATAGAGGATTTAGGCTATAAAGGATTATCTAAAGGTGGTGCTAAAATAAGCGAAAAACATGCTAATTTTATAATCAACTATAATAATGCTACTAGTAAAGATATAAAGGATTTAATTGATTTTATAAAATCTGAAGTTAAAGAAAAATGCAATATAGATTTAAAAGTAGAACAAGAGTTTGTTAATTGGGAGTAATTATATGGCAAAAAAAATTGTTAAAAGAAGAAAACTAAAGCTAATTTCTATTTTTTTGTTTGTATTAATTGCAATTGTTCTTTATTTTTTTATTAAATTTTCTTTAGAATTTAAAATTCAAAATATATACATTCATAATACTAAATATTTAAATGATGAATATATAATTGAATTAGCAGGTATTGAAGAATATCCAAGTTTTATTTTAAGTTTTTCTAATAAATTAGAAAATAGTTTATTAGAAAGTCCTTATATTAAAAATGCTACTGTAAAAAAAGCTTTTTTAGGAATTATTAATATTTATATTGAAGAAAGTGAAGTTCTTTTTTATAAAGAATATGATAAAAAATACGTATTAGATAATTTTATTGAAGTCGATAATTTACTTTATGATTTTTCTAGTGTTAGAGTTATAAATTACATTCCAGATACGATATATTCAACGTTTCTTTCTAAGTTTGCTAATATTGATTTGGAAGTTAGAGAAAAAATATCTCAAATAAAATATGATCCTAGCGAATATGATGATAGTCGTTTCCTTTTATATATGATAGATGGAAATTATGTGTATATAACAATAACTAAAATGGATTCGCTTAATTATTATAATGAAATATATCCAACATTAGAAGGTAAAAAAGGAGTTTTATATTTAGATTCAGGTAATCATTTTCAAGCATTTTAAAACCCATTATTTAAATGGGTTTTTTTAATAATAATAGTTTGATGAGCTATAGATTGGATATGGATAATAATAAGGAACTTGATATGGATAATAATAAACATTTTTATTATTGTTCCATAAATTTCCCACTAATCCTCCTAGAACAAATGGAAAAACAAATCCACCACCCCAAAATCTATTATCTCCTCTTGTATTATAAGAATACATTCTATTGTTATAATTGTTGTACATTATAACCTCCTCATAATAATTTATGCAATAGTTTTTTTTTGTTATTTACTTTTTAATCTAAAAAAATTAATACTTGGATGATTAAAAAGACGCATATTGTATTTTGTATTACCGATTCCTCCAGATATGAATAATTCTGTTTTATTTATTTTATAATAGCTTTCAATATATTTTGTAGAACCTATTCTTTTCATTAGTGGACCAACAAATGGAAGACTTACTTGTCCATTATGCGAATGTCCAGCTAGTATTATGTCAGGTGAAAAATATTCGATAATTTTATCAGTATTATCTGGTTTATGTGTAATAGCAATAGTAAATAAATTGTTATCAATTTTTAATTTTGAATATTCTTGATAATTGTCATCAATACTTATAAGTTGAATGTTAGAATTTTTGTTGTATATATTTTTTATTGTATTAGTTAATATTTCAAAATTACTATTGGAAAATATTTCTATAAATTCACCTTTATCTTCTTCACCTAAGATTGCAAATTTTCCTAAAGTAGAATTAATTTTATTGAATTCTTTGATTAGAAATTCTTTTTCTGTTAAATTTATTTCATAATTGATATCTATTAAGTCTCCAGTAAAAATTACTATATCAGGATTAGTATTGTTTATCATATTTATTAATTTTGTTATTTTATTTTTACTAGTATATTGATTATAGTGAATATCAGAAAATTGAATAATTTTAATTCCATTAAAGTTATCATTAATTTTTGTACTATATATTGGGTATTCTCTAACAATAATTCCAATATTTCCAATATATCTTAAAAAAATATATGATATTGAAAATACGATAAAAAGTGGAATAAATATTAATGATAATATTTTTAATATTTTTTTATTTCTTTTTCTTTTTTCTTCTATTTCTATTTGATTAGAAAGATCTTCATTTATTTCGGTTCTTTTTATCATAATATTATCATACCAGTTCCTATGATAGATAAAATTGTTAATATTCCATTGTGAAGCATGTGTACAAACATGCTAGAAAAGATATTATCAGTTTTATAATATAGATATGCAAATGCAATACCTAAAGAACTATAAGGAATTATGTATAGATAGTCATAAAGTGTTGTTACGGAACTTATTACATGAAGTGATCCAAAAACAATACCAGACATTAAAATAAACAAAGTTTTTTCTTTAAAATTTTCTTTAAAAGCTTTTCTAAATATAATTTCTTCTGTAAAAGGTGCTAATATAGTAGTTAGTATGAAAGCAATAAAAGGAACTTGTGTAATTATATTTTGGACTCCTGCTTCATTATTAGCAATTTTTGCTGGAGTAAAGAATCCTATTAAAATGTTTGATAAGGCCATTGCAATTAATCCTATTATCCAGTATTTTATTGATAAGTCAGCAATGTCCCAAAATTTGTTTTTAAATTCTTTAAATTCTTTAATTAGTGATTTTCGATACATAAAAAATAAGCATAATGCCATAATCGAATTAGAAAATAACTGTAATGCATATAGTGTAGTAGTACTAGCGGTATATATATTTATGTTAAATAGCATTGCTGGTATTAGTTGTATATATGATGAGCAAAAAAAGAGTAATAGTACTGCAATCAACTTTATAATATTTAAGTATTCTTTTAAAATTTTCATATGTTATATCCTCCATTATTATAATTTTATTTTAATAGTTTAATAAATTTGTGTCAACTTATTTCATATTATTGTATGATTAGTAAAAAAAATAATGTATAATTAATAAAAGAAGGGAAGTTATGTTATGAAATACTATTGTTTAGGAATAAAAGGTGCTGGGATGAGTACTTTAGCAAATATTCTATATGATTTAGGAAATGAAGTTATTGGTTATGATGATGTTAGAGATTATAAATTTACTGAAGAAGGGTTAAGAAAACGCGGTATAAAAATTTTTTATGATGATAGTTGTATTTTAGATAAAGATACTATTGTTACGTATTCTGTTGCTTTAGATATTAATCATAAAGAGTTACAAAGAGTAAGAAATTTGGGGCTTAAGATAATGAAATATAATGATATTTTAGGCGACATAACTTCACAATTTGAAACAATTTGTGTATCTGGTACTCATGGAAAAACAACTACTAGTTCTTTAATAACACATATTTTAGATAATGTTTATAAGGTTAATTATTTTATTGGTGATGGAACAGGATATGCTGATAGAAATAATAAAATATTAGTTATTGAATCTGATGAATTTAATAGACATTTTTTAACATATCATCCTAGCTATACAGTTATTACTAATATTGAACTTGAACACACAGAGATATATAAAGATATTGACGATATTAAATCGACTTTTAAACAATTTGCAGATAAAACTAAAGATGTTATTGTTGCTTGTGGTGATAATCAACATATAAGAGATATTAATTTCAATAAAAAAGTTTTATATTATGGTTTTGGGGAAGAAAATGATATATATGCAAAAAATGTTATTTTAGAAGAAAATGGGTCTTCTTTTGATGTATATATTGAAAAAGAATTTTTTGGCCATTTTAATCTTCCATTATATGGAAAGCATATGGTTTTAAATTGTTTGGCTGCAATTGGAATTTGTAAGATGAAAAATGTTGATGCAATAACAATGGCTAATCTTTTGAAAAATTTTAAAAATGCTAAAAGGAGATTTGCTATTGAAAATGTAAATGATACTATAATAATTGATGATTATGCACATCATCCAACAGAAATAAAAGTTACTTTAGAAGCTGCTAGACAAAAATATCCTAATAAAGAATTGGTGGCAGTTTTTAAACCTAATACCTATTCTAGAACTGTTAAGTTTTATAAGGAATTTGCTGATTCGTTAAATATTGCTGATAAAGCTTATATTACTGAAATAGATTGTAATCGTGAAAAAAAAGAGGATTACGATAACGCAAGTTCTAAAATTATATTGGATTTATTAAAAAATGGGGAAATGATTAGTGATAGTTCTGTTATTAAATTATTACAGCATAAAAAATCGGTTATTTGTTTTATGAGTTGTGCCTCTATTGCTCATATGAAAGATTCTTATAAAGAATTACTTTTAAATGAAAAATAAAACCTTTTATATTTTTGTTAAATGTTATATACTATAACATATAATAATGATTTGGAGGTGTGATATGGACTTTGGAATAAATAGTTCTCTTGATTTGTATAAGAGATTGACACCTGCTATGAATTGTAAAATAAGAGAGTTGAATAAATATAAGATAAATTATGTTAAAAATGAAGACATTTGGAATTATCTTATGACTAATAAATGGAAAGATGAAAAGGGGATTTCTTTAGCTGAGATGGTCGATGATATTTTGAATTTAGATAATAATAAATTGGATTGTTATGTTAAAGAGAAGCTTAATAAGTCTAGAAATGTGAAACTAGAAGAGGTTGAGACATTGTAAGAGGTGTATTTTATGACAAAGAGTTATAATAATTATACAGTCGAAGATTTGATTAAAAAGGCTAGTAATTATATAGAAGATAATTCTGAATTAGAAAAAATTAGAAGAGCCTATAGATTTGCAGAAGAAAAACATTCTGGGCAATATAGAGTAAGTGGTGAGCCATATATTTATCATCCTCTTTGTACTGCTATGATACTTACTACTGTTACTGCTGATTGTGATACTTTGTGTGCAGGTCTTATGCATGATGTTATTGAAGATTGTAATGCTAGTAAAAGTGAAATAGAAGAATTATTTGGTAAAGAAGTTGCAAAATTAGTTGATGGAGTATCTAAAATTAGCAAAATGCATTTTTCTACTGAAAATGAAGCTTTAGTTGAATATTATAAAAAGATAATTGTTGGAATGAGTGAAGACGTTAGAGTTATAATTATTAAACTTGCTGATAGACTTCATAATATGAGAACATTATGGGCATTACCTGTTGATAGGCAAAAAGTTAAAGCTAAAGAAGTTTTAGAAATTTTAGCTCCAATTGCTCATCATTTGGGAATTCATAAAATTAAAAGTGAATTAGAAGACTTGTCGTTACGTTATTTAAAACCAGAGATTTTTTATGATATTGCTGAAAAACTTAATGTTACTAAATTGGAGAGAGATAATGCTGTATCTGATATGATAAATACTGTAAGTAATATGCTTACAGAGCATAATATTAAGTTTGAAATAAAAGGAAGAAGTAAAAGTATATATAGTATTTATAAAAAAATGGAAGGTGGCAAAAGATTTAATGAATTATACGATCTTTTAGCTATTAGAATTTTAGTTGATACTGAACCAGAGTGTTATATGGTTTTAGGAATTATTCATTCAAAATTTAGACCTATTCCTAAACGTTTTAAAGATTATATTGCTATGCCTAAAGTAAATGGTTATCAGTCATTGCACACGACAATTTTTGGTATTGAGGGATTCTTGTTCGAAGTACAGATTAGAACACATGCAATGGATGAGGTTGCTGAAAATGGTGTTGCAGCTCATTGGGCATATAAAGAAAAGAAAAATTTAAATGGGCAAATTCAGAGTTCTACTGAAGCAAAACTACAATTTTTTAAATCAATTATGGAATTAGATGAAGAAAAAATGAGTAGTGAAGAGTTTGTTAATAGTGTAAAAAATGAAGTTCTTAATAATAACATTTATGTTTTTACTCCTAAAGGTGATATTTTTGAATTGCCAAAAGGCGCAACACCAATAGATTTTGCTTATAAAATTCATACTGCTGTTGGTGATACAATGGTTGGCGCCATAGTAAATAATAATATTGTATCATTGGATTATGAATTGAAAGATAATGATATTGTAAAAATTATAACAAATAGAAATTCTAAACCTTCTAAGGAATGGCTTTCTATTGCAAAAACTACGCAAGCAAAAAACAAAATTAAAAATTATTTTACAAGGAGCGAAAAAGATATATATATTGAAAGAGGAAAAGATGCTTTAGAAAAAGAATTAAGAAAAAAGAAAATAGTGTTTAATGAATTTTTTGATGAAGAAAATACTAAAATTATTTTTAAAGAGACTAAAGTTAATGATTTAGATGATTTATATTTAAATATTGGTAATAATAAGTTTAGTCCAAGTTATATAATTAGTATCATATATAAGAAAGAAAGTGTAACTGAAGCAAAAGTAAAATTATCTCCTAAAAACAATGATAATGATATTATTGTAGAGGGAATTGACAAAATAAAAGTTAATTTGGCTAATTGTTGTAATCCTCTTCCAGGTGATGAAATTGTCGGTTATATTACTAAAGGAAATGGTATAAGTGTACATAGAATAAATTGTTTAAATTTGGAATACTTAGATAATAGAATGGTTAGTGTTAAATGGAATGATAACATAAAAAATAAATATTTAGCGACTATTATTGTTTATGTTGATACTTCGGATAATATTATGCTTGAAATAATGCAAAAAGCTAATTCTTCTAATATTTCAATTGATAATATAAAAACTTTAAGAAAGTCTGATGTTTTTATGTACGAAGTTGATCTATGGGTTAGGAATGTTGAACATTTAAATAATTTTATTCGTGATATAAGAGCATTGAAATATGTTGTTGATGTTATGAGGATAATGAAATGAAAGTAGTAGTGCAAAGAGTATTAGAATCATCTGTTAAAGTAGAAGGGAAAATAGTAGGAAAAATTGACAGTGGATATATGTTACTTGTTTCTTTTACTTATGGTGATGATATGGATAAAATTAATTATATGATTAAGAAAATTTTAAATTTGCGTATTTTTAACGACGATAATGGAGTTATGAATAAATCAATTTTGGATGTTCATGGTAGTATATTGTCAATTTCACAATTTACTTTATATGCTGATACTTCAAAAGGAAATAGGCCTAGTTATGTTAAAGCTTTAAAAAGTGAAGATGCAAAAATTTTATATGATAATTTTAATAAACAATTATCACAATTTATTAAGGTAGAAACAGGTGTTTTTGGTGGAGATATGAAAGTATCATTAGTTAATGATGGACCTGTTACTATAATAATTGAAAAATAGGAGGATTTATGTTTAAAGATAAGTTAAATTTTAAACTTTTAAATGTATTAATTTTCGCTGCTCTCATTTATTTAGCTCTGGATACAATGAGTTATTGGGGTGGTTTTATTTCAACAATTTTTTCAATAATATTGCCATTTTTAATTGCATTTGGTATTGCTTATTCTCTTTATCCTATAGTTAAAAAATTAAAAATGAAAGGACTTAGTAATAGACTTTCTGTTACAATTGTTTCTGTAAGTGTTATTTTTATAATTATAGGATTAATTGCAATTACTGTTCCTTTAGTATATGATCAGTTGGTGTTACTATCTAAAACAGTAGGAAAAGTTATAACTGATTTTTCATCAAAATTTGAGATTAATTTAGGAGATTTTCAAACTACTATAAACGCAGTTTTAGATGATTTAATTAAGTCGGTTGGAAAATATGTGTCTGATGGTACTTTTGATTTTGTAGGTAAATCTGTAGGTTTTGTTACAAATGCTATAATTATATTAATTGTATCGATTTATTTTCTTGCAGATATGGAAAAAATTAGAAACGAAGTGAAAAGCCTTTTAACTCGTAATAAGAAAAAAAGAAAAACTTACAATTATGTTCGAGTATTGGATAGAGAGTTAGGACAGTATTTAAATGGTTTAGCAATTTTTATTGGAATTCAATTTGTAGAATATTCTTTACTGTTTAGAATTATTGGACATCCAAACTGGTTACTTTTAGGAATTTTAGCTTCACTTACTACAGTAATACCATATTTTGGAGGACTTATTACAAATATTATTGCTGTTATATTATCATCTGTTGTTTCTACTAAATTATTCATTGCTACACTCATCGTATGCTTTATTTTCCCTAATATTGACGGTTATATTATTTCACCAAAAGTATATGGTAAAACTAATAATATAGATCCACTTTGGACTATTTTCGCAGTAATTGCTGGTGGCGCATTATTCGGAATAATTGGAATTATGATATCACTTCCTGTATATATTGCACTTAATTGTACGTTTCAATTTTATAAAGAAGATATTTATGATAAAATTGAGGATATTAAAGAAGAAAGAAATGCTTAAAATAAAAAAGAGAATTGTTGAATTCTTTTTTTATTTTAAATTATATAAATATACTTAATTAGTTTGTTTAAAATTTTGTAAAAATTACAAAATTTTAATTATTTTAGGCTATTCTTTTGTGAGTAAGTAAATTATAAACATAGAATAATACGAAAGGAGAAAATAGAGTGAATAAAGAATTTAAATATAATGGTAATGAAGAAGATTGCGTTACTAATGATGATTGCCTTTGTCGTGTAATAAGATGTATTAATAATAATTGTACAGGACCAACAGGACCACAAGGACCAACAGGACCACAAGGACCAACAGGACCACAAGGACCAACAGGACCACAAGGACCAACAGGACCACAAGGACCAACAGGGCCACAAGGAGCAACAGGGCCACAAGGTGCAACAGGGCCACAAGGAGCAACAGGGCCACAAGGAGCAATAGGGCCACAAGGTGCAACAGGGCCACAAGGTGCAACAGGACCACAAGGAGCAACAGGGCCACAAGGTGCAACAGGGTCACAAGGAGCAACAGGGCCACAAGGTGCAACAGGGCCACAAGGAGCAACAGGGCCACAAGGTGCAACAGGACCACAAGGAGCAACAGGGCCACAAGGTGCAACAGGACCACAAGGACCAACAGGACCACAAGGAGCAACAGGGCCACAAGGTGCAACAGGACCACAGGGACCAACAGGACCACAGGGACCAACAGGACCACAAGGTGAAACAAATTTATTAGACAGTTACGCAATGGTACATGATGAAACAAATTCGACAGTATCTAGCAATAGTCCAATTTTATTACAAACAACTAATATTTCAAATAAAATAACTTATAATCCAGCAACTGGTGATTTTTTAATTCCAGAAAAAGGAATATATATGGTTCATTGGTGGTTTAATGTTAAAAACAAAAATAAAAACTATGACGATTGTGATTCAAAAGCCTTAGGGATAGAATTCCATCAATTTTGGCCAACAGATATTTTAATTGCACATTCATCAACTCATAATAAGTTAAATTCTTGTGGAACAGGTTCAGTAAATGGAAATGCCATTTTTGAAGGATTACCAGGTGCTAGTTATAGATTTGTTAATACTTCTGGATTTGATATTGCGTTAGTTCCAAATGATTTGTATTCGGCATGTGTATCAATAACAAGAATTTCCTAATAAGATGTTTGTAATTTTAGTTAATTTATAGTATAAAAAACTATTAACAGATGAAAATTTGTTAATAGTTTTTTGCAATTATTTTTAAAATAAGTGTTAATTAAATAATGATTCTTTTTAAATATACTTTTATAAGAATTATAAATTATTAGGAAATTTATTTTCAATGAATTTAAAATAAAGGTAATAATTTAGTAGTTAACTCTTCATTGTTAAATTTTATTATTGAGTTTTCTTTTTCATAATTATCCATAAAACTATCACCAAATTTATTATACTATATTTTTTTAAAAAATTTAATTAATTTATAGGATTATTATAGTTTACATTTTATTTTTATTGTTTTTAATTTTCTTGGCTACATTTTTTAATTCTTGTTTATTATTTAATTCAATTTTTACTTCATCATCCAAAATAAATTTTAAAAAATCTAATTTTTTTTTCTAATATAGACTTTGTCATTGCTTTAATAAATGCAACTAAAAATATATTTCAATATATTTTTAGTCAAAAAGATGATGACATAGTAAGAGCAAGTGCACTACAACCAATTAAAAACTCTTGAATCTAATATTTTTTTCTTCTTCTATTTCTTCTTCTCTTTCTCCCTCTCCTTCTTTTTTTAAATCCTGTATTTCAAATTTTTTTCTCTTTTGCTTTTATTATTCATAGTACCTCCAAATTTATTTTTTATTTTAAGTTGTTTAATATGCTAATTCACTAAAGACATTTTTATCAAATAAATGCTGTGTTTTATCAAGCTTTTCTAATTGTTCTGTTGTTATTAAAAAATAGTCATAATACAAGGCATCTTCACCATTATCTAAAATAGGATCATCCCAAGTTAAGTCTAAATGATACCAATTTCCTTCGATATATACAGCATTCCAAACATGATTTTCACTAACAACTTTAAAGTTAGGTATTTTATAATAATTTAAAAATATTGCCATTGCATCTGCATATCCGCTACAAATTCCGTAGCCTTCAAATAGTACTCCATATGCTGTGTTAGAAGCATATTTTATTATATTATTATCAGTTCTATCTTTATCGTATTTTGCATTGTTAATAATGTAATCATGTATTATTTTTATTATTTTTTTAGGATCTTGTTCATCTTTCACTTCGTTTATAACAATTTCATTTATTTTTTTATTTAATTCATCTATTTCGACATCAGTATAAGTTTTTATTATTCTTAATTTTACTCTTCCTAGTGAATCATAAGCAGTTTCTATTGTATCAAAACTATTAAATGGATGGACAAAACCATTAATATTTGAAAGTTCTTCTTGTTCGTTTGCTAAATCAATCACGTCTTTAATACATGTTTCATATTCTTTAGGACAATAAAATTCAAAATTACTTACACCACTATTGATAATTGTGAAATATAAGTTTAATAAATCATTTTTATCTTTCAAAGTAAAATTATCTACGTTCTTAATATAATTGTAATTATAAGTTAAGTAATAAGAATTCTTATATGATAAATTTATTTCTGTTTTTTTTATTGCATTTTCAATTATTATATTTACAATTTCTGCTTTGTATGTATATGTTAATATTAAAATTCCTAATAATAATAATATTGTTAATAATTTTCTCATTATATCACCTATATTTATTTTATCATAAAAAATAAAAAATATATAAAATTATAAAAATAAATAAAAAAAGAGGATTATTTTACTTCCTCCATTTTATTTTTCATTTTTGTTAAGCGAGATTTTTCTCTAGCTCCTTTATTCTCATGCATTAATCCACTAGATACAGCTTTATCAATGTTTTTAATTGCAATGTTTAATTTTTCAGTAGCATTTTCTTTATTACCAGTTTCTACTTCTTTTATAAACTTTTTTACAGCAGTTTTAGTTCTTGTAGTTATAACATTGTTGTTTTCAGCTTTTTTTGCACTAGTTTTAACTCTTTTTTTAGCACTTTTGATATTTGGCATTTTTTCACCTCACTTTTAAACTATATATATATTAGCAAAAAAAAAAATAAAATGCAAATAAAAGTTTAATTATTTGAGAAAATATATAGTAGGTGATTTTATGGCACATGAGATTAATTTGACTGATTTTACTGTTAGATGTGATTTAATAAGCGAGACAATTGATAATAAAAGGATACAAGGAATTAATATTGAGACAAAAAAATATAAAGATATTAGAATAGAAAGATTAAATGTCAAAAAAGATAAAAGCAAGGAATTAAATAAAAAAGCTGGTATTTATACGACAATATTTTTTAATGATATTACGGATTATGAAAATAGAACTAATGTTATAGTTGCTGTTACAAAAGAACTTCAAGATATTTTGAAAAAGAAAGATTTACTCGGAAAAAAAGTATTAATAGTGGGGCTAGGCAATGAGCTTTCTACTCCTGATTCACTTGGACCAAAAGTAGTGAAAAATATTATTGTTACAAGACATTTATTTAATATAAAAGAAATTGAAGTGGAGGAAGGGTATAGTAATGTATCGGCTTTTTCACCTGGTGTTTATGCTGCTACTGGAATTGAAAGTTTCGATATTATAAAAGGTATCGTAGATGTGACTAAACCTGATTACATCATAGCAATTGATGCTTTAGCATCTTCTAGTATTGAAAATATAAACAAAATAATTCAAATAACTGATTCTGGGATTGAGCCTGGTAGTGGAATTGGTAATCATAGAAAAGAATTATCTGATATATTTCTTTCAATTCCGGTAATTGTAATTGGAGTTCCAACTGTAGTTGATGCTGTTACAATAGTAAATGATACGATTTCTTTTTTAATTAAAAAAATTAGTTATAATATAATGAATATTGATAATCCAAGATTTAAATTAATAAATCCTAAAAATTATAATTATTTAAATATTAATTATAGTTTAGATAGAGAAGAAAGGAAAAAATATTTAGGATTATTAGGAGAACTTAAAGAACATGAAATTAAAGAATTATTATCTGAGGTTTTGACTCCAATTGGTTATAATTTTATTGTAACCCCTAAAGAAGTTGATTTTTTAATAGATAAATTGGCAATTGTTATTTCTAAGTCGATAAATAATGTTCTTCATGACGTTATAAATAAAAATAATTGATATTATAATTTTTTATATGACATTTTTTTACTTATAATCATAATATACTTTTTATTATGGTGATATATTATGAAAAAAAATATTTTAAAGATGTTTTTTATTATTTTTGTATTATTGGGAACTTTTATTATTACAATAAAATGGTTAGATGATATTAATATTAAATTAGATTCTGATACTTTAGATAAACTATTAGCTAGTTCTAGTAATTTAAATAGTGAAAATAAGGTTATAAATTCAATAGTAGAGGTAATAACTAATAATAATTATATTGATCCTGTAGCAATAATTTTAAAGAAATATTCTGCTAATTACAACAGTCAAGAAAATAATGATAATGATGTTCCAGTTATTAATGTAGAGACTTCTCCATTGGTATATATTTATAATACACATCAGACAGAAAAATATAATTCTTCTTTAGATGTAAATATAAATTATTCTGTTTTGGATGCTAGTTATCTTTTACAAGAAAAATTAAAAAAATATAATATTTCATCAGTAGTAGAATCTGGAAGTATAAAAGATATTTTGGATACTAATAATTGGAACTATGCTAGTAGTTATAAAGTGTCTAGAATGTATTTAGAAAATGCCAAAAAGAACATTCCAAGTTTAAAGTATTTTATTGATTTGCATAGGGATTCAGTTAATAAAAAAATAAGTACTGTTGAAATAAATGGAAAATCTTATGCAAGAATCCTTTTCGTATTAGGATTAGAAAATATTAATTATTTAGAGAATAAAAAAGTTATGGAATTTATGGAAGATTTTTTAAATACAAATTATTACGGAATTAGTAGAGGAATATTCGAGCGAGAAGGACCTGGTGTTAATGGTGTATATAATCAAGATTTTTCTAATAATTGCGTTCTTATTGAGGTTGGTGGTGAATATAATACTACAGAAGAAGTTGCAAATACAATTGAGGTTATTGCAGAGATGATTAATGCTTATGTAGGAGAATCTGTATGAATTATAAGAAAATTTTTAAATTTGGAATTATGTTTTTATTTATTATGTTTATTTTTATTTATGCTATAGGTAGTAGTGGCTTGTATGAGTATAAGTTAAATGAAAAAAAAGTTCTCACAGAAGAGCAAATTAAAAATTTTGAAAATGATGTTAATAGTGGAAATGTAATTGATATAACAGATTATATTATTCCTGAAAAAGATTATGATAATGTTTTTACTAAAACAAATAGAAAAATTTCACAGTATATTAGTAGAGGATTTGAAGAATCATTTAAATATTTATTTAGATATATTGATAATAATATTTAGAGATGTTTTTAAATATTATATGTTATTGTAAATATTGATTAATTGTGTTAAAATTCAATTATATTGTTTTATTATGAAATTAAGTTGAGAATAGAGGTAACTATTATGGATAATTACACAATTGATGAGGTAAAAAGAATTATTCAAAGTAATTTACTTACCAAAGAAGTTTTAAATTCAATTGTCGAGAGTTCTACTAGACGGATTGAGATATTTGGTGATAAAAACAGTATTGAAATTTTAAAATTTTTAAAAGATATTCAAACGGTACCTTTAGAAATAAAAAATGATATAGACAACTTTTTAAATAATTGTCAGAATAGTATTTCGAATGTTGATAGCTTATATTATAATGATGAAAATAAATCGTATTTATTCTATTTGATAATAGGAAGTATATTTGTTTTGTTAGGTGCTTTGTTGATGTTTTTTAATTAATGTTGGTGATTGGGAATGAATAGAAAGATTAATAATGAGCAAAATATAATAAATTTGAAGAAAAGAGAGTTACTTAGAATATTTATTATAATTTTTTCAATTTTAACAATAGTTTTTTCTTTGGGAAATTTGTTTTATGAAATTAATTTAATTTTTGCTTTGTTGTTTTTTATACTAACTGTTGTTTTAAATAAAATACGTGAAAAAATTATAATAATAAGAAAGGATGAATTAAAGGAGTATAGAAAGGAAATAAATAAAAATAAAAAGCAAATTAATAGGCATTAAGTTAAAAAATGTATAAAAAGTAAGATATATAAGATTAAGTTGATTTTTCTTGACATTTTAATATATTTATAATATAATCATAGTCGTAATGAAAAAGGAAAGAGATGTATCCACATCCACCTGATTGCATATTAGCTTTGGGTATAATGCCAATAATATAGATAAAGTTTTGTTTTATTGTGCTTTAGTGGATATATTGTATCCACTTTTTTATGTTTATTGGAGGTGTTTTATATAGCAAATTCAAAAAATAATTTGTTAATTAATGAACAAATTAGAATTCCACAAGTTTTAGTTATAGGTCCTAATGGTGAACAGACAGGTGTTAAATCAATTAAGGATGCGATGATTTTGGCTAATTATGCTGGATTGGATTTAGTTTTAATTGGGCCAAATGGAAATCCACCAGTTTGTAAGCTTATGGATTATAATAAGTATAAGTATGAGAAAAGTAAAAAAGAAAAAGCAGCATTAAAGAAACAACGTGCTACTTTGCAAGAATTGAAAGAATTTAGATTATCTCCATCTATTGACGTAGGTGATGTAGAAACGAAGATTAAACAAATTACAAAGTATTTGGAAAAAGGAGATAAGATTAAGCTTACTGTTCGTTTCAGAGGAAGACAGATGGCTCATACGGAATTAGGATTAGATGTTTTGAAAAATTTTGCTGAAAGATTAAAAGATATTTCAGATATAGAACAAGATGCTAAGCTTGATGGAAAAAATATGATTATGTTATTAATACCAAAAAAATCAAAATAGGAGGAATATAATATGACAAAAATAAAAAAACATAGTGGTTTAAGTAAAGTTTTAAAAGTAAGAAAGAGTGGAACTATTACTTTGCGTCAAGTGGGATTAAATCATAAAACAGGTAAGAAAAGCGGCGCAGTTAATAGAAGTAAAAGAAAAAACAGCGTTTTAAGTAAGGCTGATTATAACAGATTAAAGAAAGTAATATAGTTAGGAGGAGTTAAAATGACAAGAGTAAAGAATAGTGTAACTACTAGAGCACGTCATAAAAAAGTATTAAAAGCTGCTAAAGGTTATTTTGGAAGCAAACATAGACTTTATAAAACTGCAAAAGAACAATTAATGCATTCTGGACAATATGCTTTTAGAGATAGAAGACAAAAGAAAAGAGATTTTAGAAAATTATGGATTACTAGAATTAATGCAGCATGTCGTGAAAATGAAATAAGTTATTCAAGGTTTATTGAAGGATTAAATAAAGCTGGTATTGAAGTAAATAGAAAAATGTTATCTGAAATAGCAATTTGTGATTCTAAAGCTTTTAGTGAATTTGTAAAACAAGCAAAGCTTGGTCTTGATGGTAAAGTTGTTTCTTCAAAAAAAGAAATAAAAAATGAAGTAGAAGTTGTTAAAGCAGAAGAAGTTAAAGAAAATAAGACTAAAGAGAAAAAATCTTCTACAAAAACTGCAAAGAAAAAAGAGCAAGTTAGTGATGAAATAAAAGAAGTAGAAGATAGTAAAGAAAAAGTTGAAAAGAAAAAAACAACAACTAGAAAAACTGTAAAAAAAGAAGAAAAATAAACATATTAATGGATTTAATTACCTAGTGCCTAATATGGTTGGTATTATTAGAAATTAATAGAAGATAAAAACGAAAAGGAGAATTAGAATATGGCAGTAGTGTCAATGAGTTATTTATTAGAAGCAGGTGTACATTTTGGACACCAAAAGAGAAGATGGAATCCTAAAATGGGAGAATATATATATACATCTCGTGATGATATATATATAATAGATTTACAAAAAACAGCAAAAAAAATAGAGGAAGCTTATGCTGCTATGAAAGAAATCGCTGAAAATGATGGTAAGGTTTTATTTGTAGGTACAAAAAAACAAGCTCAAGAAGCAGCAGAAGAAAGTGCTGTAAGAACAGGAATGTATTTTGTTAATGAAAGATGGCTAGGAGGGACTCTTACTAATTTTAAAACAATTAGATCTAGGATTAAAAGACTTGAGGAAATCGAAAAAATGGAAGCAGATGGAACTTTCGAATTGCTTCCTAAAAAAGAAGTTATTAAAATTAAAAAGGAATATGATAAGTTAAATAAAAACTTAAGAGGAATAAGGGAGATGAAGAAGCTTCCTAATGCTTTGGTTATTGTAGATCCAAGAAAAGAAGAAATTGCTATAAGAGAAGCTAAAAAATTAAATATCCCTGTATTTGGTGTAGTAGATACAAACTGTGATCCTGATATGGTTGATTATGTTATTCCTGGAAATGATGATGCAGTAAGAAGTGTAAAACTTATGGTTGGAGTTTTGACTAATGCTATTGCTGAAGTTACCGGAAAAGAAATGATTGATTATTTGACAGACGAAGATAAAAATAAATCAAATAATAAAAATAAAAAAGATGATAAAGAAATTAATGAATTTGCTTTAGAAATTGAAAAAGAAGAAAAAAATATTAAATCAATAAAAAAAGAGAAAAGTGTTGAAGAAGTAGAAAACGTTATTAAAGATGATAAGGTTGAGTCTAAAAAAGATGATATAGCTAATATTGAAAATATGACTCTTACTGAATTGAAAGAACTTGCAAAAGAAAGAGGAATTAAGGGATATTCTAAAATGAAAAAAGATGAATTGTTATCATCTTTAAAATAGAATTATAAGTAGAAAGGATTAGTTATATGTTTAGTGCCGCTGATGTAAAAAAATTAAGAGAAAAAACTGGAGCAGGTATGCTTGATTGTAAAAAAGCTTTGGAGGCAGTTAATGGTGATATGGATCAAGCTGTTGATTGGTTAAGAGAAAAGGGAATTTCTAAAGCATCAAAAAAAGAATCTCGTATAGCTGCAGAGGGTCTTAGTGAAATAATTGTTGATGGAAATAAAGCTGTAATTTTGGAAGTTAATTCTGAAACTGATTTCGTTGCTAAAAATATTAAATTTAAAAATTTCATTACAAATGTTGGTAATGCTATTTTGAATAGTGGTGTTACAACAATGGATGAAGCTTTAAAACTTAAAGTAGGTAATGATACTATTAGTGAATATTTAATAAATTTAATAGCTAAAATAGGTGAAAAAATAAGTTTTAGAAGGTTTGAGTTTATTTCTAAATCAGATAGTGAGGTATTTGGAATTTATTCACATATGGGTGGAAGAATTTCTGTTATTAGTGTTTTAGAAGGAGTAAATGAAGATATAGCTCGCGATGTTAGTATGCATGTTGCAGCAATGAGACCAGCTTATATAAAAAGAGATGAAGTTCCAGAAGACGTTTTAAATCATGAACGTGAAATTATTAAGGAACAAGCTATTAATGAAGGTAAATCTGCAGAAATAGCTGAAAAAATGGTAAATGGAAGAATTAATAAATATTATAAAGAAGTATGCTTGTTAGAACAATCATTTGTAAAAAATCCAGATGTTACTGTCGATGAATATGTAAAATCTAATGGTGGTATACTAAAAAAAGTAGTACGATTCGAAGTTGGTGAAGGAATCGAAAAAAGAAATGAAGATTTTGCTTCAGAAGTTATGAATCAAATAAATAAATAGAGAAAAGATTAATTAAAAAGATTAATCTTTTTTTATTTTTATGTTATAATGTATTTAATTAAACTAAAGGGAGGAATTTATGAAATTTTTAAAATACATAGATAAATTTCTTTTTTTTGTTAGTGTTTCTTTCTTTTTAATTGGGTTAGTTATGATTTTTTCTGCATCTAATATTGCCGCATTTATGAGATATGATGCTAATCCTTATTATTTTTTATTAAAGCAATCAATTAATTTAATTGTGGGTTTTGCTGCTTTCTTAATAATTATTAGATTTAGTACTAAAACTTATAGTGCATTATCATGGTTCGGACTTTTACTTACTATTGGTGCTTTGATGTTTGTTTATTTTTACGGTGTTTTGACGAATAAGGCCCGAAGTTGGATTTCTTTTGGATTTTTTATGTTTCAGCCTAGTGAACTGGCAAAAGTTGTTTTAATTATTTGGTTTTCAGCTTTTTATGAGCTTAAACGTAATCGTTTAAATAAAATTTTTACCAATTTGTTTCCCTTAGGTATTTCAGCTTTAATCTCAGCATTTATAATCTTACAACCTGACTTTGGAACTGCTGGTGTTGTTATCCTTTTATCATTTTTATTATATTTACTTATTCCAATAAATAAAATGCTTAAATTTAAAGTAGCTGCTATATCAGGTTTAGTTATGATAACTATGTTGATGGGATACTATATTTTTAATACTTCTTCTTTTTCTAGACAAATTTCTAGACTTGATTTTCTTTATCCATGTAGTCAAGAAAAATTTTATACTACTGGTAATCAAGTATGTAATTCTTATATAGCATTTAATAATGGTTCACTAACTGGGAAAGGATTAGGTAATAGTACACAAAAATATTTATATTTGGCAGAATCACATACAGATTTTATATTTGCAATTATTGTAGAAGAATTTGGTTTTATTGGTGCAATTCTAATTATTTTATTATATATAATTTTACTGTGCAAGATAATTTCAATAGGTAATAACAGTTTTAGTAGTAGAGGATCAATTATTTGTTATGGTGTGGCTATTTATATTTTTTTACATATTGCAATAAATCTTTTAGGGATTATGGGATTACTTCCATTAACTGGTATTCCGCTTCCATTTTTGTCTTATGGAGGAACATTTACTTTATGTTTAATAATTGCAATATCGATGGTTCAAAGAGTAGCTATTGAAAATAAAATGAAAAAATTAGGAATTAATTAATTGGTGAATAATAATCTCTTTAGGAGGTTATTTTTTATGAATATATTTATTAATATTAGAGACTTTTTATATTATAATAGAAAAATTATTTTAGTGATTTTCTTTTTCTTACTATTTGCTGTTTCTTATTTATTTTTTAAAAGTGATGATTATGATGAACTAGTTTATTTAGATGATAATAATATTTATGATAGTGAAGTTGTTGATACCGTTATAAAAAAATATATTGTTGATGTAAAGGGCGCAGTAAAGTTTCCTGGAACTTATGAATTAGAGGAAGGAAAAAGAGTTATAGATGTTATTAATTTAGCTGGTGGTGTTCTTGAAAATGCTGATTTGTTAAGCATTAATTTAAGTAAAAAAATTTCTGATGAAATGCTTATAATTATTCCGGAAATTAATATTATTTCTGAAGAAAATTTTATTAATGACTTCAATAATGATGGTAAGATATCAATAAATTATGGAACATTAGAAAATCTTATGTCTTTGAATGGAATGGGTGAAATTAAAGCTAAAGCTATAATCGATTATAGAAATAATAATGGAATGTTTAAAACTATTGAAGATATAAAGAATGTTAGTGGTATAGGTAATAGTACTTTTGAAAAAATTAAGGATTATATTAAATTGTAAAATTATTTATGTTTTTCTTTTTTTTATATTAATTAGTAAACTGTTTTATAGTTTTTGCTTTGTTCAAAAAAATAGTAAGTATGAGATAAGCGAAAATTCTTTTTTTTGTACTATAGATAATTACTATATAAAAGGTAATCAATTAAGAATCACTTTAGATTGTAATGAAAAAATAATAGGTTATTATTATTTTACAGATGAAAAAGAAGTTTGTGATTTTGAGAAAACCTTTGATATTGGTACTTTTGTACATATTAAAGGTTCATTAGAATCGATTAGTTCAAATAATAATTTTAATACTTTTAATTATAGAGAATATTGTTATTATAATAATATTTTTTACAAT
>CASEVQ010000008.1 GCA_949291455.1 uncultured bacterium | reverse complement strand
TATTATTTTTTAATTAATTTATAAAAAAGTTAAAAATAAAAAATGATAAAAATATTTTATCATTTTTAATCATTAAAAGAATTTAAGACATCGGATAAATTAGAAAATATTTTTTTTCTTCTTTCTGGTGTTGCTTCTAGTTCTATTAATCTATCGACATCTTTAAGTTTTGTTAATTCTCCATGAATATTATCAATTTTTTGCTTATACTCATCATATGGTATTGTGTAAAATTGTACTTTTTTAATAAAATCATTACTTAAGCAAAATTTATATGAATCAATTTTATAAAATATGCACTCATTTTTCAATCTTATTTTAAATGATTTTTCTAAAGAATTATCTTTTAATATTAGTGCAAATATTAAGTTTCTAATTGCTTGCATAAAAACATATGCTTCAATGTCTATAGTCTTTTCTTGATTTAATTTCAAATTTATTTTGTAATCATCTTTTTTTAAGTATAATCTATCTTTTAAAATATCCTTCATGTTAAATGCCAATTTGCTTTTAATATATTCTTTTAAATTTAATAAATCAGGACTATTAGCTATTGAAAATAATTCACTATTAGTTCTAATATTTCTATCTAATATTTTAGTTACAATTTTTTCCATGACATAATTAGACAAATATTCAATTAAGTTCATTTTTCCATCTTTATAAGAGACTAAAACATTAAAATGTCTAATAACATATTCATATATAACACTATCTAAAGACTTAAAAATCAAATAACTTCTTTGTAGTGAATAATTATTGCAATCTGTCCTAATGCTAATCCATTTATTTAGATTTCCATAAAGTAAATTATTCTTATTTTCTATAAAATAAGAATAAAATTCTTTTTTTAACACATTTAATATTACTTCTATTTTTTTAGAATTTTCGATACTTGAAAATATATCCACAACGATATATTCTCCTTCTTCTTTATATTTAATAATATATGATATTTCGTAGGCTAAACATTCTTGATACATTTTTTTTAAAAAACTGTATAAGTTTATTGCATTAATGGTTACAGTAAAAGTTATTAGCAGTTTTTTATTTTGGTTGTGTATATCAAAATCAGAATAAATTTCAATGTCATTATTTTTAACTAAAAATAATTTAGAGAAGTAATAATAATTGTTGTTATCACTTAAAATTTTATTTAAATCTTCTATATTTTTAATGCTATCAAGTTGTTTCAATTGCTTTATAACATCATAAATGTTAGATTTGAATTTATTGTCTTCTATACTTTTTTTTATTTCTTCTTCTGAAAAATTTAACAATTGTTTTTTTAATTCTGACCACATTATTAAATAAAAGTTTGCTTTATCATTTTCATCATAATAAATTTTTGAATTTTCGTTCTTTTCTATTAGTTTTGAATGGAAATCTTCAAAATTTTCTGATGTAGAATAAAAATTTAATATTTTATTCCACTTTGCTTTATTATCCAGTGGATTTTCAATATGCGAATATAAATCTTTTAGCTCATCCATATTACATACCCCTTTATTATATTTATATAATAACATTTATATTTATATAAATCAATTAGTCTTTTTTATTTTTTCAAATTTTCTAAATATTCGATTGCCTCATCTATTGTAGAAATACCTACTATTTCTATATTATATTTTTTTTCTTTTTGTAATTTAATACATTCATCATAATTATCACCTACTGGTACAAAAAAAATATCACTAGATTCATTTACAGCCCCTTTTAATTTATATTCTACCCCACCAATTTCTCCAACATTACCATATGAATCTATAGTACCAGTTCCAGCAATTTTTAGGCCATTAGTTAAATCTTTTTCTATTAAAGTATCATATATAGCAAGTGAAGTCATAAATCCTGCTGAAGAACCACTTTCATTTGTAGTAAAATTAAATCTTATTTGTGGATTCACATCATATTCATAAACAATATACATACCTATTCCTGTAGACTTATTTTCTTCTACATTTTGAACTAATACATCTATTTTTAAAATATCGTTGTTTCTTTTTACTGTTAAATTTACGTAATCACCTATTGATTTTTTTTCAATACAATTAGATAAATCTTCAAGTTTATTAACTTCTATATCATCAATATATAATATTTGGTCTCCAATTTTTAATTTTTCAGTACTTTTAAGATATTCATCAATATATACTATATATAAGTTTTCTTTATTAATGTTAAATTCTTTACCTGCTCTTTCATATGCTACTTTTACAGCAGATTGGTTGGCAATTTCTAAAGACAATTTATCTCTAATAGCTAAATCTTCTATAGATTCAGTAGTACTTATTTGATAATTTGAAATTTTAACTAAATCCCAATTGGGCATAATGTAACTCATAAAATAAGTTAATATAGTTCCATTTACTTCTGTTACATATGATAAATTATAACTTCCTTGTTGACTATAACCATTTTCTATTTCAAATCTCTCACTTAAATCAGTTATACCACCAGATGTAAAAACATAATATGGAACTGGATAATTGGCTATAAGTATAAAACATATTACGAAAATAATTTCTTTATAATTTAATTTTAATATTTTTTTAACAAATTCATATATTTTATTAAACATAAAATCACATCCTTATTAATTATATCAGAAAGATGGCAAAATATGAAAATGAAAATTTTTACTTTTGTATTACCTTGTATTTTCTTTTTTTTCTTTATACTTATGTTTATTTATTCAAAAGATATTTCTGATACTGTAATTTTTTCTATATCACTATGGAAAGACAATTTACTTCCAAGCTTATTTCCTTTTCTTTTAATAACACAATTACTAATAGAATATGGTTTTATTGAAATAATTAGCTTTTTCTTTGGAAAATATATGAATGTTTTTTTTAATTTACCAAATGAATCAAGTTATGCTTTTGTAACTAGTCTTTTTTCAGGATTCCCAAGTGGTAGTAAATATGTTATAGATTTATTAGAACATAACTTAATTTCAGAAAAAGATGCTAATCATTTAATAATGTTTACTCATTATTCTAATCCAATATTTATAACTTCTACTATTGGAATATTTTTATTACAAAATCAAAAGTATGGCTACATTATATTGTTATCACATATTGTAAGTAATATATTAGTTGCATTATTATTTAAAGAAAAAAAGAAAAGAACATATAAAAAGAAAAAATTTAATGAAGTTTTGAAAGGTATTTATAATAAAAAGCATAAAAGTTTTATTTTTATATTAACAAAAGCTATATTAGAAAGTTTTAAATTATTAATTAGTATGCTAGGAATAATTACTTTTTTCCTAATAATTGCTACATTGATTGATAAAATACTGAATCCTAACACTTTTTTTAAAATATTAATTAGTAGTTTTTTGGAAATGACACAGGGCATTAAAAATGTTTCACAACTAGCATTACCATTAAATTTAAAAAGTGCTATTATTGGTGCTATTGTATCTTTTAGTGGTCTAAGTGTACATTTTCAAGTTAAAAGTATTATCGATGGTAGTAGTATAAGATATAGAAATTTTTTATTAGCTAGAATAGTTCAAAGCATTTTTTGTTTTTTTATTACATTAGCAATTTGTAAAATATTAATATAAAAAGAATGCATTAGCATTCTAATTTGTAACATATTTTTTATTTATTTCTATAACTGGTCTTAATGAGTAAGTTGCATCAACAAACGCTGATGTTAAACTTTTACTTGTCTGGTCAACAACCCAAACTTTTGTGCCATTGTCTACTCCAGATTCTTTTTTAGAAGTCATTGTCCAATAGTTACTATTATAAACCCATTCAGGAGCAGATGATAAATCTAAATTTGGGGCATCATTTTGCATATATTTAGGACATGCATATACTAAATATCCTAATTCTTCAGCAGTTATTAATCTGATTAAATCTGGAGTAAGCCAATAATTATAAAGTTTTTGAATTTGTGAATAAATTAGTGAATTTTGGTACTGATTTCCATTGTTACGAACATTATAAGCTAAATATGAAGATATTTCTATTGGTAATGAAGTAGGAGATGCTAATAACAAAGTTAAGTTAGAATTATATTCACTACTATTTTCTATAACATAAAAATCTAATTGTTGATATCCGTTTATTTGAATCTTTACTAAATCTCCAATATTATATGCTTTATATTGTGCTGGAGTACCAGTTTTAACATTTTTATTTCCTGTTGCTACTATTGTTATGTCAAATGGTTTTTCAATATCAACATGCTCTAATGATAGTTTTATTCTATATAATGACATATTGTTTTCCAAGTCATCATCTAAAGTTGTATATTGTAGCATATAATCACTTTTTATAAAGAGTCTGCTAGCATCTGGAGGCGTATATCTAACTCCACCATAAAGTATATACGGTTCATCATATGTAAATGTAGAATCCTCTATTGTTTCAGTCTTTTTTTCACTTCTTATTTCTAAAGTTTTACTAGTACCATCCATAAAATTAAGAATAATACATCTATTGGAAATGTTACCATTTGAATCAATACAATATTCAATATAATTAAGAAGTTTCTTTTGTATGTCATTTTCAATTTCAATTGTAATTTTATATTTGAAAGATAATAATTCGGTTTCAACTGATACATCTTGTTCTTTTTCTTTATAGTTAATTACTACAGCAAATAAACTTGCTGTTAAAATACTTACAAAAGCAAAACTTACAATAAGTTCTATAATTGTAAATCCTTTTTTATTTAACATGTTGCACCTCCGCAAGTAATATTTCCATTACTATTCATAAGAAGTTCAATATTAGTTATACGACCATCATTAAATAAAACAATTAGTCTTCTTTGATAGAAATATTGATTAATATTAATAGTACTTTCGTATTTTGGAATATAATCAATATATTCTTTAATATTTCGTTCAAATTCATCTGATTTTGATTTAATCGAACTAGTATTGTATCTAGTTAAAATTATTTTATTAACGTCTAAATAATCTTCCGAAAGAAGTTCTTTACAATAATTTACATTATCTAAATATAAACATATATCAGTTCCTTCAAATTCATAATAATCATAAGTTGATAAATTTATTAAATTTTCAGTTCGGCAACTATTATCTTTTAATATCATTTTTCTAATTAAATGTGCATCATATTTACTAGAAATAGAATCATAATCCAAAGATTTTTCATATTCTCCAACCATTGGTAGTAAATTAGCAATTAAAAAGCTAAAAAAGCCTAAAACGAATATTGAAGTAATTATTGCTTCAACAAGTACAAAACCATTGTTATTTTGATTCATAAGACACCTCTTACTATTCTATATTAGTATTATATAGCAAAAAAATATTTAAAGCAATTCTTGATTATAAAAATAACTTATTATATAATAATACTATAATACAATAGGGTGATAAGTTATGATTGAATATGATTTTGTTAATATGCCAATTGTCGATATTGTTAATAGAATAATTTTATATGCTTCAAAAAATAATGCAAGTGACATTCACTTTGATCCAAGAGAAGATTGCATGATGATAAGAATGAGAATGGATGGGCGTTTAAGAGATCACGCACGTGTTCCAAAAATGTATGAGAAAAACTTAGCAACAAGAGTTAAACTTATTTCTAAAATGAATATTACTGAAACTCGTATTCCACAAGATGGAGCAATTAAAGGTGTTGTAGATGGTAAAGAATTAGATATGCGTGTTTCTGCTCTTCCTACTAATGAAGGTGAAAAAATTGTTGTCCGTCTTCTTGATTACTCTAGCAGTTTAGAAGGTATGGCATCGTTAGGTTTTTCCCCAAACAATTTAAAAAAAGTTCAAAGAATGTTGGACATTCCTAATGGAATTATCTTAGTAACAGGAGCTACTGGATCTGGTAAATCAACTACTACCTACTCTATGCTTCAAGAACTAAATACAGAAGATAGAAATATAATAACAGTTGAAGACCCAGTAGAAATGAACATTGAAGGAATTAATCAAGTACATGTAAATAGTGAAATTGGTCTAACTTTTGCTGCTGCTTTACGTTCTATTTTAAGACAAGATCCTAACGTAATATTAATTGGAGAAATTCGTGATAGTGAAACTGCTCAAATTGCTGTTCGTGCAGCTATTACTGGTCACTTAGTTTTATCCACAATACATACCAATAATTCATTAAGTACAATTGAGAGACTTCTTGACATGGATGTCGAACGTTATTTGTTATCTACAGCCCTTAACGGAATTATTTCACAAAAATTAGCTCGTACTCTTTGTCCTCATTGTAAGAAATTAAGGCCAACAACAAGTTATGAAAAACAAATTTTTTCTAAAATTCTCGGTAAAGATATTAAGGAAGTTTATGAACCTGTTGGTTGTTCTAAATGTAATAATGGATTTAAAGGACGAATTGCTATTCAAGAAGTATTATTTATAACTGATAGGTTACGTGAATTAATAAGTGACGAAAATGTAGACAAAGAAGAACTTAAAAAAGCTGTTTATGATAGTGACACTACTACGCTATTACAAGATGCTCTAGAAAAAGTAGTTGAAGGTCATACAACATTTAAAGAAATATATAGAGTTGTTGATATAGACTTTGATTTAGAAAAACAAATCAGAAAAAATATTCAAAATGAAGAAAGAGCAAAAGCAAGATTAGAAAATTTAGAAATAATAGATGCTTATGATGGAATATTATCTAATTTAAGAGCTATGATTAGTGATATGAAGGAAATTAAAAAGAAAGCAAAAGATTTTGCAGAAAGCAAATATAAAAAGAAAAGAACTGATAACAATGGAGTTGAAATAATCGATGCTTTCGAAGAATTAGAAATTGCTAATCTTATAAAAGAATATAAAAAAAGTTTAAAAAAACAAAATGATAGTAATATTAATGAGAAAAAAGAAAAAAATTTAAAAAAGAACGAAAGAAATAATAAAAAAGATTGATTTACCAATCTTTTTTAATTGTAATTTTGAGAAATTTCTTTAATTCTTAGTGTTCATAACTACTAAATTATATATATCTTCACTAATATCTTCAATGTTTCTCAGCTTATTATCTTTAATACATTCTACTTTATCCCAATTATAAAGTTCTGATAATTCAATATAGGCTCTTTCTGCATTTTTTAAATGTTCTTCACTACTTTCTAAAATATCAATTGATTCCCTATTCTTTTTAAGTTCTTTTGAGAAATCATATGGAACATGAAGAAAGATTGTCTTATCTGGCTTTGGTAATTCTAAAAGCCAATATTCAAGTTTATCTATCCATTGATACATATAAAATCTTTCATCTTTATCAAGTATTTTACCACCTTGATGAGCAAGATTTGAAGTTACATATCTATCTAAAATTACAAAATATCCATCATTTACATAAGAAATTACTTTATTAATGTTGTATTTTCTATCTGCAGCATAATATAAAGATGCTATTTTAGGATCGAGTGTCAAAGCTTCTGATCCAAATACACTTTCACCAATTTCTTTTTTTCCAAGGTATGATCCACCTACTATTTTACCAGTTGGTGTATCATAGCAAGGAAAACTGATTGTTACACATTTTTTACCATTTTCCCTAAGCTTTTTTTCTAATAATTTAGACTGAGTTGCTTTCCCAGAACAATCAGTTCCTTCAATTACAATAATTTTTCCTTTTTTTTCATTATCCATAAAATCACCCATTTATAATATTTTTTAATTAAACTTTGATTCATCGATTAGATTATTATCAGAATCAAAATCTATATTAATAAATCGTCTACTTGCCAAATAATCACACATGTGAACAAACTTTTCTATAGGAGCTTTAGGTAGTGGTAAAACTATATTAGAATAATTATTGGTATTCCAAGGTCCCATATGACTTGCTACCATAGAACATAACTTTTCAATATCTTCATCAGTCATTTTTAAATTATCTCGTACTTCCTTGATATAATTGCTTATTAATATTGGATGTTCAAATTTAGTATACTTATCAGTTTTATTTTTGCCATATTTTAGACCATCGTGAATAATTAAAGCTAATACAATTAAATCTTTATCTCTGCTACTATACGTTTTTTCAATAATAGGATTTGATAATAGTTCAACAGCCATTTTAACTGCTGCTTTTACATGCCTTAAAAGTCCCTTATCACCAGAAGCATATTTAGGATGATACTTTCCAGTAGAAGATGCATCTACCTCAAAAAAATAATCAGGTAGAATACTAACTAAATATATAGCGTCATCTTTTAAAAATTCATCATTTATATAATCAATTTCTTTTTGTAACAATTTTACTTTATCACTACTATTCATTACTACCTCCAATGAAATTAACGAGAATACAATTAGAAATATATAAATTTTCTTCAGGAATATATAAGTTTTTCCCGTCATCTATTAATAATTTGTTTTTCAATAAATCAATTATATCAAAAACTTGTTCTATATTAAAGTTATATTTTTGAAAAAATAATCTTTTATTTATACCAGAAATTTTTCTTAATCCTAAGATCATTTCATTTTCCATCGAAATCTTCTTTGTTATTAATTGTTTTTCATAAATATATTTTCCTTTTAAATAATTATTAATACTTTTAGTGTTAGTATATCTTAAATTATTTATATAGCCACTAGCACCCAAGCCAAATCCATAATATTCTAAATTATTCCAATAAGTTAAATTATGCTTTGAGAAGTATCCTTTTTTAGCAAAATTACTAATTTCATAATGAGTATAACCTATTTTTTTTAAATAAGAATTTATTTTATAATACATTTTTTCTTCTAATTCATCATCTATAGGGTTAATATTATCAATATATATTTTTGTATGTTCTTCTATTATTAACGAATAAATAGAAATATGAGGTACATTAATCATTTCTATAAATTTTAAATCTTTTTCTAAATCTTCAATTGTTTCATTAGGGAAAGCATACATTAAATCTATATTTATATTTTTAAAATATTTTTTTGCAATATTTATTTTTTCGATAAACTTTTTTTTATTTATTTCCCTGTTAAGAAAATTTGCGAATTTATTATTTATTGTTTCAATACCAATACTTATTCTATTAATTTTATTTTCTTTAAATAATTCTAATTTTTCTATAGTTATATCGTTAATATTAACTTCTATTGTATATTCATATTTATTACTAAAATTAAATAATTTTACTATATTAAATAATTTTTCTAATTGTTTAATAGTTAAAGAACTAGGAGTACCTCCTCCAATATAAATAGTTTTTATTATATCACCATTATATATTTTTTTTATTTCTTTTTCTAAAGCTATTAAATAATCATCAACTATTTTTTCATTATAAAACATTTTACAAAAATCACAATAATTACAAATAGTATTACAAAAAGGAATATGAATATATACTGATTCAATTTTTTCCATCATTATTTCCTTTTTATATTATCCAAAGAATCTTGTCTTAATTTAGGAACTATAATTGTTTCAAATTCAACTGGATCTAATAGTTTAAATCTTTTAGTTAAATCACGATAAGTTGTCCAAAAAGAGCAACCGATTGTATTTGCAATTTCTTCCATATTAATTCCTTCTTTAAATAATTCAGCTGAAATTAATACACGTTTTCTTACATCTTCACAACTAATATCATTAGGGGTATTGTCATCAATTCTTTTGCGCATAATTTTTAAACTTTTAGGATTCATTTTACAATATCTGTTGCAATAATCACTTACTGTACAATTACTAATTTTAAAAAAATTATTACTAAAATATTCCGCTGTTTTTCTAGTAGAAGCTCCTGTACTGATTACATATTCTCCTACTAAAATAATTCTTCTTTCTCTTTCTTCTTCAGTTTCAACAATTTTTGCCATAAATACCTCCCAAAATTATTTTTCTTCATCCATCGAAAGAATACTCATAAAAGCTTCCTGTGGAAGTTCGATACTTCCAACTTGTTTCATACGTTTTTTGCCTTCTTTTTGTTTTTCTAATAATTTTCTTTTACGAGTTATATCTCCACCATAGCATTTTGCTAATACATCTTTTCTTAGTGCTTTAATGGTTTCTCTAGCAATGACATGATTACCAATTGATGCTTGAATTGGAACTTCAAATAATTGTCTAGGAATATTTTTTCTTAAATTTTCAACAATTGATCTTCCTCTTTGATAGGCAAAATCTTTATGGACTATAATACTAAGAGCATCGACTATTTCACCATTCAACAAAATATCCATTTTTACAAGGTTACTAGTTCTATAGCCAATAAGTTCATAATCAAAAGAGGCATATCCTTTAGTAAAAGATTTTAACTTATCAAAGAAATCATAAACTATTTCTGAAAGTGGCAATTCATAATGAATATTTACTCTCGTAGGATCTATATATTCCATACTTACATAAGTACCTCTTTTATTTTGACACAATTCCATTATTGGTCCGATATATTCGCTTGGAGTAAAGATATTAGTTTTAATATATGGTTCTTTTATTTCTTTTAATAAAGTTTTATCAGGCATTTTTGCTGGAGCATCAATTGTCAATATATCACCATTGTTTAGATATGCTTCATAAATTACTGAAGGAGCTGTAGTTATTAAATCAATATCAAATTCACGTGTCACTCTTTCTTTTATTATATCCATATGTAAAAGCCCTAAAAAACCGCAACGAAAGCCAAATCCTAGCGCTGTTGAAGTTTCCGGCTCAAATACTAACGATGCATCATTTAATTGTAATTTAGATAAAGCATCTCGCAAGTCTTCAAATTTACTTGATTCAATAGGAAATAGTCCACAGAAAACCATTGATTTCATTGGTTTATACCCAGGAAGAGCTTTTTGACAAGGATTTTTTTCAAGAGTTATAGTATCACCTACTTTAATGTCTGAAATACTTTTAATGCTTGCAGCAATAAAGCCTACTTCTCCTGCTTCTAATTTTTCTTTTTTTACTTCTTTAGGAGTATTTATCATAAGTTCTATTACTTCGTATGTTGCATTAGTTTGCATCATTTTAATAGTATCACCAATTTTTAATGTCCCATTCATAATACGCACAGATATAATTACACCACGATATGGATCAAAAATACTATCAAATATTAAGCCTTGTAATGGAAGATTTTTGTCCCCATTAGGAGGAGGTATAACTTCTACTATTTTATCTACTAATTCTTTAATTCCTACTCCTGTTTTGGCACTAGTTAACACAATATCTTCATCTTTAAAACCAATTAAATCAATGAGTTCCTTTTTTACTTTTGGAATATCAGCGTTAGGCAAATCTATTTTATTAATTACAGGAATAATTGTCAAATTATTTTCAAGTGCTAAATATAAATTAGCAAGTGTTTGAGCTTCAATTCCTTGAGTAGCATCGACTACTAAAATAGCACCCTCACATGATGCAAGACTACGTGATACTTCATAAGAAAAATCGACATGTCCTGGTGTATCAATTAAGTTAAGATTATATTCTTCATTTTTATAAGTATATTTTAAAGAAGCAGTATTTAATTTAATTGTAATTCCACGTTCCCTTTCAATATCCATACTATCTAAAAGTTGGGCTTTTGCTTCTCTAGCTGTAACTGCGTTAGTAATTTCTAGTATTCTATCTGCTAAAGTACTTTTACCATGATCAATATGTGCAATAATTGAAAAATTTCTAATATAACTTTTATCCATTTTAACACCTTCTTTGCAACATTTATTTTTATTATATAATGAATAAGATTTTTCTTCAATAAATTACTTTAAATAAAAAGAAATACTATTTTAGCATTTCTAAATTTATTTACTTTAACATTTATTTTTTTCTATGCTTTAACTTTTTCTTTTTTTACTCTTATTTTTAGATATTTCATTGCTTCTTCAATATCATTAAAATATATAGTTTTGTCTTTTAATTTTTCGTAAGTTTCGTTTCCCTTTCCTAAAATCAAGACAATGTCATTTTTTCTAGCTATATTTATAGCTCTTTCAATAGCCTTACTTCTATCGATAACTATTTCGTACCTAGATTTATCTTCTATTTCTTTAACCATCATATTTATAATATCTTTTGGTTCTTCACTTCTTGGGTCCTCATAAGTAAAAATTGCATAGCTTGCATTGTCTATTACAGTTTTTCCCATTATTGGTCTTTTTAAAAAATCTCTTTCTCCGGCTGATCCTATTACAACTATACTTCTATTTACATCTAATGTATGAATAAATTTTAATAAATTGTTAATGCCATTTGGTGTATGAGCATAATCAATCATAACTTGAAAGTCTTGTCCCAAATTTGGAAGGAGTTCTAACCTACCAGATACTTTTATTGCTTGAATATTAGGAATAACTTCTTCGATTTTCTTTCCACTTGCTATAGCAATTAATAATCCACAAGCTAAATTATAAACATTAAATTCACCAAGTAAAGGACTACTAATCTGATATTCTTTATTTTGAAATTTATATATAATATCAGTTTTATTTGAATAAATAGTAAAATTAACAATTTGAAGAGTATTATTTTCATTCTTCCCATATGTTAAAATATTTTTACATCTACATGAATTTTTAATAGTAGAATAAAATTCATCATCACTATTAAGGATGGCATATCCATTATTTTTAATTTGTCTAAATTGCTGACATTTACAATCTATATAATTTTCGAAATTACCATGAATATTTAAATGTTCTCTAGTAATATTTGTTATCGCACCAATATCATATTTAATATTTTTTAATCTTCCTCTATAAAATGCTTCACTAGAGGATTCCATCATTACTGAATTACATCCTGCTTCAAGAAACTCATTAAAATATTCATATAATTTGTCAGAATCAGGAGTAGTATTATTAGTATCCAAAGTAAATTTTGAACAACTACGTCCATTGGTTCCAATATATCCACAAACATTATTTCCCAATAAATATTGAGTTATCGTAGCGACACTAGTTTTTCCATCTGTACCTGTTACAGAATAAATTTTTAATTTTTTATCTGGATAATCATAAAATTTAGAACATAGTTTTGGTAGTTCATCATTAGTATCATCAACATAAATCACAGGAACTTTTACATTAACTTTTTTACTTGCAACAATAGCTACAGCACCATTTTTTATCGCATCATCTACAAAATCATGTCTATCGGCAGTAACTCCTTTAGTGCATATAAAAAGATCACCTTTTCTAACTTCTTTAGAATTAATTTTAATCCCATTTATTTCTATATCATAGTTACAATTATATAATTCACTTAATTTTTTCATAAAATACCTCTTATTACAAGTATACAATATAATTTAAAAAATATATACAAAATATTGAAAATAAATAAAATCTGTTTTATATTAATAAAGGTGATTTTATGAAATTATATATAGTTAATGCCTGTTCAGATTTAGGTGTTCATATAGATGGAAGTAATAAAGGTCCTTACATGTTAAAAAAAATAGAAAAAAAAGTAGATAAAGTTTATACCATAGAAAAAGAAAACTGTGAGAAACAAAAAGAAAAAAATATTAAAGAAAAAAATATTAAATTTTTAAATAAGTTTAATGAAGACTTGTATAATAAAATTTGTGCTTTAAAGGATGGATTAGTAATCACTGTTGGTGGAGATCATAGTGTAGCTATTTCTTCTTGCTTAGCATCAAAAAAGAAAAATAATAATATTGGACTAATTTGGATCGATTCACATGCTGATTATCATACTTTTGATACAACTATTTCTGGAAATATTCACGGGATGCCTTTTGCAACTATATGTGGTATAAATGGTAGAAAGCTATCATATTTTTTTGATGGAAATTATTTTAATCCTAAAAATTCGGTATTAGTTGGTGGAAGAGATATTGAAGATGGTGAATATGAAAATCTTAAAAACTCTGGAATAACTATTTTTACTACTAACGACATTAAAAAATATGGTGCGACTAATATAATGAAAAAAGCAATAAACATTGCAGCTAAAAATTCGGATGGTATTCACATAAGTTATGATATTGATGTAATTGATCCTAAAATAGCACCTGGTGTATCAGTTAAAGCAACAAATGGAATTAATCTTTCCGAAGCTAAAGAATTGTTAAATGAAACATTAAAACAAAAAGACAAAATAAAATCTATCGATTTAGTAGAATACAATCCAGATTTTGATATTGATAATAAAACTTATAATATTGCTTCATCTTTATTACAGCAAATAATTGATAAATTAAAAAATAACTGAATTTTTTTCAGTTATTTTTTATGCAAAAACATCTTTTATTTTCAAAAATGAATTTTTTTTATTAATACCATATATCCCAGTATGTTCTTCATAATAATCTTCTAAAAATTCATCTATTTCTTTAATAATATCCTCTTTTATTTCTAATTTTTTTATTCGATCTATATCAACATAGTAAAGCATTCTAATCATTTTTATAGTATCTTTTGATACTATTTTTTCATTTCTATAGCAATTACTACAAACATAGCCAAATGACGATGATGATATAGTTATAATATTAGAACTACTTCCACAATTACTGCAACAATCAATGCTTGGTTTTACACCTAAATATTCTAAGTATTTTAACATTGATATATCGACAATAATTTTAGGCGTAAATCCTTCATCAATTTTATTTATACTTGCTAAAAAAATATCATAGATGTTAGCAATTTCTATATTTTTAACATTTTTTTGATTAATAATTTGCGTAACAATATTGATTAAAAGAAAAGAATAAGCTTTCTTTTCTAAATCTCTACAATCCATTACAATATTTTTAAAAATTTTAATAATATCTACAGCGACTAAGTTTGAAATTCCTTCTTCTTTATATGAAATGTCAAAATTAGCATATACTAGTGTATTACTTGCTCCATGAAAAATACTTTTAATCTTTCTACATCCTTTTGACATAACACTAATTATACCATATTCTTTAGTAAAAATTTTTAGAATCTTGCTAGATTCACTATATACTTGTTCCCCTACTACAACTCCTTTTATTTTTACTAACTTCATCATTTACACTTCCTAGTCTTTTTATAAATAAATAATATTTAATATCACCAGTTTTTTTAAACATTTCCCAAAGTATTTCTTCCATTATAATCACCATTAATATAATGGCTTTTTTTTATTAATTTAATTCATTAAAACCTAATTCATTTAAATATTTTTCTTTTTCACGCCAATCTTCTATTGTTTTAACATATGTTTTTAAATTTACTTTTTTCCCTAACAATTCTTCAATATCAACTCTTGCTAAAATACCTACCTTTTTTAGCATACTTCCATTTTTTCCAATAATTATTTTTTTTAAATTATCACGATCAACAATTATTAATACACCAATATCTATATAATTATCCATATCTTCAAAAGATTCAACTACACATGTAATAGTATGTGGGACTTCTTTTGTAGTAAGATTTAGCAATTTTTCTCTTACTATTTCAGCTATTAAAAAATTTTTACTTATATTAGTGATCTCATCATCATTATAATACTTTTCATTATGTGGTAAATACTTTTTAATTGTCTTAATAAGATCATCAATATTATCATATTTAGTAGCAGAAATTGGAATTATTTCTTTAAAATCATATAAATCTTTATATCTATTAATTAACTCTAAAATTCTTCTTTTATCAATTAAGTCTACCTTATTTAAAACTAGTAAAACTGGTTTATTTAATAACTTTAATTTTTCTAATATAAAATTATCACCTTTTCCAAAATCTTTGGTAACATCAATTAAAAATAAGACAATATCAACGTCATCAATCATTGTATATGCTTTTTTATTCATCATTGTTCCTAGTTTGTTTACTGGTTTATGAATACCTGGTGTATCTATAAAAATTATTTGACAATCATCATCATTATAAATACCTTGAATAATATTTCTTGTTGTTCCACTTACATTAGAAGTAATTGCTATTTTTCTTTCTAAAATAGAATTTAAAAGACTACTTTTTCCAACATTTGGTCTTCCAACAATACTTACAAATCCACTTTTCATAATAAATCCTCACTTCCAAATGGGAATGGACATAAATCTTTAACTTTCAATACAAGACTTTCCCCTTTAGGATTTAAACAAGTTACTAAAACATCTTCTCCCAATAATTCATAAATAACTTGTCTACAAGCAAAACATGGCATTCCTATCTTATCGTTATCACACATTACATATAAAGCTTTAAAATCTTCTTTTTTATAACCATTACTAATTGCTGCTAAAATAGCACTACGTTCTGCACAAATTGATGATCCATAAGCAGCATTTTCAACATTAACACCATTAAATTCATTGTTATCTTTCATAACCACTATTGCACTAACACGAAATTTTGAATATGGTGAATAACTATTATCTAATAACTTAATTAATTTTTCTTTCATATACATCTCCTAAAACATATCTATAATTTTTGGTAAAAATATTATAAAGCCTACTATAGCTGATATAATTGCAGATATTAAGACACCTGAAGCTGCTACATCTTTAGCAATTTTTGCGACTGGATGAATATTAGGCATAGCAAGATTAACAGTTTCTTCAATTGCAGTATTAATCAGTTCTAGTGATATAACAAGTGCTATGAAAACTAAACAAATTAACCATTCAAAAACACTTATTCTAAAATAAAAGCCACCGGCAATAACAAGAAATGTAAAAAATAGATGGATTTTAAAATTCCTTACATTTCTCAAAGCAAAAAATAAACCTTCAAAAGCAAACTTAAAACTTTCTGTTAAACTTTTACATTTTTTCTTATTTTTACCTTTCAATGCCATAACGCAATAATACCTCCTCTTGCTTTTTGAACATTACTTTTTCTTCTTCTTCTTTCATATGATCATATCCTAACAAATGAAGAAAGCCATGAATAGAAAGAAAATATAATTCTCGTTTAAACGAATGCCCATATTCTAAAGCTTGACTTCTTACTTTATCGATAGAAATATAAATATCGCCTAAAACTCTTATATCTGTCCTGTTAAAAGTTTTATCATCTTCTAGGGCAAACGTTATAACATCAGTTGGCATATCTTTTCCACGATATTCTTTATTAATTTTTTGTATTCTATCATTATCGATAATTATGACATTATAAATAATATTATCAAGTTTTTCATCTTTAGCTACTTTATATAAAAAATCTTTTAATTCCATTATATCCTTACTTAAATCTTCTTCAGTTTCATTGAATACTTCTATTTCCATACTTCCTCCATCAAATAATCATAAAGACTATTCCACTAACTACTAGTCCAAAAAATATAATTGATAAAATATTTAAAAATATATCTGTTTTAAATATTTTAGGAAGTATATTATATATTCTTTCAAAAAATAAATATATAATATATCCTAATATTCCACCTAAAACATTTAAAATTATATCATCAACATCAAATATTCTTCCTATTGCAAGTTGAGTAAATTCTATTGAAAAAGAAGCTAAAAATATTAGAAGAATAGTCAAAATAAAATTTTTACCAGAAGCATACTTACCTACAAAAAATCCATAAGGTAAAAACATTACAACATTTCCAATAATATTTTTTACAAATAATCTGCCTAATGGTTTATATCTTAATATTTCGGCAAAAGGTATAAAATTATTTCCATTTGAAATATTTATATCTTGAGCAGTAACTACTTGGAATAAACAAAGAATATAAAGTGCAAAAAATAAAAGTAATATTTCTTTATGTAAAACAAATTTGCATTTATGTTTCCATATATATGATAATCTTACAGAAATTAATAAAATTAAGGATATAAAAAGAGTTGGCCACGTCATTTCTAAAACATCTTTTAAATTACCATATAAGGAATTTAACATATAATCACTGTCCTTTTTCAACAGAATAATAACTAAATGAAGAAATATTTTCATACACTTTAAAAAATATCTCTGTTACTATTGTACTATTATTTATAATAGTTTTCAATTTTTTTTGTGATATTATGTATTCATCTTCTTTTAAATTTTCTTCTATTTTTTTTCTTGCAATTTTAAAAGCAAATTCTTCACTAATAATATTATTAACTTCATCCTTAATAATTACCTCAGATTCTTTATTATAATTTATACTAAACATTCCAAAAAAATCACTAAGTAAAAGTTTATTTTTAATATTTTTGTCTTTGTATGGATAAAAATCAAACAAATTCCATGAATAATCTAGAAAACTTATATTTAATATATTTTTATTTTTACCAGTTAAAAGTTCTTCTTTATAACTAATTGGCATTTCAACTTTAACTTTATACCAAACTTCAGCATATACACTTCCACTAGCTGGAATATTATCAACCACTTCATCATTTTTATGTATTTCTCCACTAATTATAATATCGCCTGCTTTTACATAATCATTCTTTTTCTTAATTATTTCTCCATTTTCTGCAACTATTTTCATTATTATTCCAGATTTTTTTGCTACTACATGTCGTAAATTTGGTTTTTCTTCTTTATCATTTATTATTCTTTTTTCAACTTTTATTTCATAACTTGTTCCAATTCTTTCAATTTCTAACCATTCAATATTAGTTTTATTATCTTCAAGAATTTTCTTTTTCACTTTTTGAAGATAATCATAATCTTTAACAAAACTATATTTTTTTATATCATATTTTTCTAATTCAGAAATAATTAATTTTCTTAATTTTATATCGCTATGAACAATATTAACATTAAAAATAACATTAGATAAAAAATAAATTAAAATAATACCAATAAAACTAAACATTAAAAAAATAAAATTATCTTTTAATAACATTTCTATTTTTTTTAATCCATAAACATTTATAACTTTAATATTATAGCAAGTTTTAACGTTTTTAATCTTCTTATAATTATCTAAATTAACTTTTACATAACAAATACCATTAGTAAAATAAATGTATTCAAAATATATATTCATTTTATATAAAGATCTAATAAATCTTTTAACATCTTTTCCGGATATTTCTAACTTATAATAATTCTCTAACATATTACTCTCCAAATTCTATTAATGTAAATGTACCTGTAATTAATATTTCACTATCTAAAAGTTTATTAATAGATAAATTAGAGCCTTTTATAATTACTTTATTATATGGCGATAATATAACTATTTTATTTTCTTCTAATACTACTATTTCTTTGAAATTTACTATATTTATTTTGTTTTTCCAAATATTTATATAAAAATCATCATTTTTTACATACTGAACAATATTTTTTAGCATATTTATCACCTATTAAAAAATATTTTATTAAATAAAAAAAAGAACTTTTATTAAATAACAATTATTTTTTCTTGATAAATTATAATAAAAGTAGTAATATAATGTGCATAAAATTTAACTTTGTATAAAATAAAACACAAAAAATTCATATTGTTTTTTTTGAATAATTTAAGGAGGCAAAAATATGGAATTAAGCAAAAATAATATACGATATTTAGAAGCACAACAAGTATTACAAATAATAATTCCTAATTTTGAACATTTTATTAGTGATTTTAATTATTTAGGAATTTCAAAAGACGAATTTGACCAACTTTTATTGAAAGAAATTATTAAATCAAAAAAAGAGTTCAATGGAGACCTTCCTTATCTTGATTACTTAAAAGGAAAAATTAGTAGAGTTGTAATTCAATACGGGAGAAAGAAAATTTCAAATAATAAATTTACTCTTGAGATTATAAATCATTTTATTGATGAAAGAGTTAAAAATGATTTTCAAGCTCAAAAAGCAAAGATTTTTTTTAAAAAATTAAGCAAATTTTTCAAAATTTATGATTGTTTTCTAGGACCAGATGTTTTAATTGAATTAATCGAACAAAATGAAAAACTTTCAACAATATTAGAATCATTTATTAATCAATTAAATAAACCAGTAGATTTAGAACAATTAGAAAAGGATTACAATAATAATATTATTCCAATTATAGAAACATATTGTATATTAAATAATATTGAAACAAAAAAACAACTAACTGACATTGACAATAGCTATGACAGCGATGAAATGGTATCATCTGATATAGTAAATCAATATTTGCAAGAAATAAGAAAATTTCCACTATTATCAGTAGAAGAAGAAAAAGAATTAACTAAAAAAGTTGCTCAAGGTGATAGTGAAGCAAAACAAATATTCATTGAAAGTAATTTGCGATTTGTTGTAAGTATAGCTAAAAAATATTTAAATAGAGGGTTAGATTTTTCAGATTTAATTCAAGAAGGAAATATTGGGTTGATGAAAGCAGTAGATATGTTTGATTCCACTAAAGGAATTAAATTTTCAACTTATGCTTTTTGGTGGATTAGGCAAGCTATAACTAGAACCATTAATAATCAATTTAAAACTGTACGAGTACCAGTATATATGATAGAAACAATAAATAAATTAGAAAAAGTACAAAGACAACTAACTCAAGAATTAAATCGCGAACCAACTGACGAAGAATTAGCTGTAGCAATGAACTTAACAAACCAACAAATATTAAAAATAAAAAAAATAAAAATGACGTATTACGAAAAGATAAGTATTAATCAAAAAATTGGAGAAGAAAAAGAAAGTGAACTAGAAGATTTCATTTCAGATGATAAAATAGATATCGAGAATATAGTAGAATCTAACTCACTAGTAAGTGAAATAAAAGAATTATTAACTAATTGTCAATTAAGTTCACGTGAAATTGAAATATTAGCATTAAGATTTGGATTTGGAAATCAAAAACCTTTAACTCTTAAAGAAATAGGTAAAATTTATAATCTTACAAGAGAAAGAATACGTCAAATTGAATCTAATGCTTTAAATAAAATAAGAAAAACAAAATATATCGATAGATTTGCAGTACATATGCAGAATCCCGAAAAAGCTTTAGCTTATATTCAAGAATCTAGAAAATTACCATTTACATATAGAAATGCAAGAAAAAAATATGATGATATAACTGGTACTGCAAAGAAGGAGAGTGAAAAGATGGCACCAAAATTAAAAACTATTTATCAATATTTTAAAACATATGGTTATACGGAAGAAGAAGTAGATATTATGCTAACGCAATTATCAGAAGAAGACATGAATTTAATAACTTTAAGATATGGGAAGGATTTACATAATATATCCCCTACTAATATAAATAAAGAAGATCAGAATAATTTTTATGGCAAATTAATTCCAAAAATGAAAAGCATATTATTAAAAATAAGAACTAATAAGATTGCATCTGTTCCTGTTGAAAGACAAGATACAAATGGAATTTGTCCAACAGATGCTTTAATAGGAAAAGTTGAAGATGATACTAGCAAAGTTACTTTAGATAATGATTCAGCTCAGACTTTTACTTCTGTTCCTGCTGAAAGACAAGATACAAATGGAATTTGTCCAGCAGATGCTTTAATAGGAAAAGTTGAAGATGATACTAGCAAAGTTACTTTAGATAATGATTCAGCTCAGACTTTTACTTCTGTTCCTGTTGAAAGACAAGATATTTGTACAGAAACAAATCCAGTTAAAGATCAAACAACTATAGAAGATAAATATTTTATTGAAATATTAGAAACATTAAAAACCCCGTTATTTACTCAAATTATGCAAACACTAACTGTAAAAGAAACTGTAATAGTTGCTTTAAAATCTGGATGCATAGATAACAAATATTTTTCAAATGAAGCAATTTCCGAATTTTTAGGAATTGAACAGCAAGAAATTATAGATGCAACAAAAAAAGCACTATTACTATATAAAGATCAATTTATTCAATTCATTGATACTGCAGTTACCGGTAATTATGAAAAGCCAAAACATTTAGTCAAATCTCCTTTTAAGTAAGTTTAAAAAATTGTAAACTTATCCAGTTTAGGTAATAAAAATACTAGAGATTGATTATATCAGTCTCTTTTTTATGAATATAAAATATTAAGTTCATTGTAAATCATATTCCAATTAAAATACTTGGTAGTACATTTTCAGTTTATTGTCATCAGCTAGCAATAATAAAAGATTTATTAAAAAATATCGCTGGAGTACATCACCAATTGTTTTATTTATTCTATTTTTATGTCTTAAAATATATAATAAAAATATTCTTATTCTTAGTTAAATACATATTTTAGTATTTCTGCAATATTATTTGTATTTTTATATTATATTTTTACGATAAATACTTAACAAATTCATTTTTCCATTTAAAAATCCTTTCTTGGCTATACTTTTATATTTCCATAGAAAGGATTTATTTTTGTACAAAATTATTTATAAATTACTCAATTTTTCTTTTATAAGATTGCTTATTTCTTTCATATCAGCTTTGCCTTTTAATAATGGCGTTACTTCTTTCATTATAAGTCCCATATCTTTACTACTTGTAGGTTTTATCTTATTAAAAGCTGAATTCAATATTTCTTCTATTTCTTCATTTGATAACTGTTCTGGTAAATATTCTTTTAATATTTCAATTTCAGCAGATGTTTTATTTACTAAATCATTCCTTTCTGCTTTTTTAAATTCTTCTAAAGATTCATTTCTTTGTTTTATTTGCTTAGATACAATATCAATAAAAAGCTCATCATTCAACTCTTTTTTATTATTAATATTTTCTAATTGAATTGCTCCTTTAACCATTCGTAAAACGCTCAAACGCAACTGGTCTTTTTCTTTCATTGCATTTACAATATCTTTACCTAATTTATCAATTAAATTCATAAATTCATCTCCTATAATTATTATAGCAAAGAAAAAAGACTAAGACTAGTCTTTATTTGCTCTATTTCTTTTTTGAGCATTTTTTATTCCTGCTTTTTTTGCTTCTCTTCTTTTATCTCCAGGTTTTACTGCAAATTCTCTTTTTTTACATTCAGAAGGGACAGATTCTCTTGCTAATTTTTGTTTAAGTCTTCTTAAAGCCATATCTAAATTTCCATTTTTAACAGGTACTTGTACTTGTGCCATTGATTTCTCCCCTCCTTCCGTCGTTTACTAAACACGATTATAGCACAATATATGATTATTTTCAACCTAAAACTACTTTTTTAGAGTTTTTTTTACTTAAATTTTATGAAATATACATTTTAGCATAATAAATCAATTAATTATTTTATATTAAATTTACCAACATAATATAGACTATATTAAAAGATTACTAAAAAATAGTAATCTTTTAAACTTTATTTATTATTAATAACATCTATTGGTTTAGTTCTTGATATTTTAAAAATTGGAATAGCAAATGATAATATTGTCAGAACTATTACCATAATAAATAGTAACCAAATAACATCAATTCTAAATATAATTGGCTTAATATTTATAAATAGATTAGATGATATTAGATTATTTCCAACTATTACAGAAAAATAACTTACAAATGATGATGTTACAAATGCAAACAATCCCATCAAAAAGCTTTCTAAATAGAAAATTTTATATATATCACTAATTTTAGCTCCTAATGCTCTTAAAATCCCAATACTTCTTTTATTATTATTAACACTAGTCAAAGTAAAGAACATAAATAATATTATTGAGAATAATAGTGAAAATATAGAAAAATATAAAGCTATAATCGAAACATTTTTTACTACTAATTCTACATTTTTAATTGTATCGGAATACAATGTTTTAAGAACAAATTTTTCTTCCATATTAGAGAACTGTTTAAAAATTGATTCTAATTCTTGTAAATTGTTCTCATAAAAATAAATTGATGTTGTTTCAGATTTTTCTCTCATATAATTTTTTAGAATAGATTCATCTGAAAAGTAATTGTTAACATCTTCATATATAAAGCCTAAAATAACAAAGTCTTTAAAATTTTGTGTTTTCTCATTTTGTATTCTTAAATATAAATCGTTTATCTCTAATGAAAGACTTTTTCCAATTATATCTTTTTCATCAATATAATTTTTAGTAAATTCTTTCATTAATTTATTAACATCAGGTTCTTCAATTTCTTTGGGATATTCAAAGACAAATTCAGGATTATTTTCTTGTTCTTTTTCTAATCTTTCAATTTCTTCTTGTCTTTCTAATACTTTATTATTATAAATTTCTACTTCTTCTTTTATATATTCCATTAATCTATTTGAATAATCATTATCGTATAAATCATCTAATAATTGAGAACTTATTATAACTTCGTTAGATGCTAAACTTTCGATATTTCTTTCTTCTTTTCCATCATATATTTTTATTTTTTTATCTAATATAACAGAATTACCCATTGGATATATTTTTTGATTTTCAAATGTATAAGCAATTTTATAAAGTTCAACAGATATCTCGTTATTGGCTTTTAAATTAATTGTTTCAAAAAAATTAATAGGGACAATAACTTCTGATAACTTTGAATAATATTTAGTTTTAAATTCTTCATAAAGTTTTGTTGGGTTTACTTGCATTTCATCAGATAAAGTATTTTTTAATTCATCATACTTTGTCATATCTTCATCTATTATTCCAGAAACAATAAGATAGCTTGATCCAAAAGCTATTTTTTTATTACTATTTATTATTTCTTCATATGTGGTTGGTATATAGTCTACTTGCTGTATTTTACCATTTTTATCTGTTTCTAATACTGATAATCCGTTATGAATAAAATAATCTGCTAATACTTTATTTATAATAATCTCATTACTATTTGTTGGAATTCTTCCTATTAAATTTAAATCATTTAATCTATCTTGACTATACTCTAAAAATAAAGTATATGATGGATACAGTTCATAATAAGCATAGCTTTTATTATCTGTCATAGGTAAGTTTGATGCAAAAGGAATCGTTAAATAGTAATTATTTTCTACTGCTTTTCGTACTTTTATAGTATCTTTTTTTAGAAATTCATCAACTTCTATAACTTCCTCATCAGTAAACGTAATTACTGAAGATGATGTAGTAAAATTTTTCCCAGCAATCTTTTTATTAACTTCTATTCTTGTTTCATTTTCTTTTATTAATGTTTCAGCATGCGTTCTATCTATATCAAATTTCGTTAATAACCAAAAAAAGCCAAACATAGATAATGATGCTGCAATTAACAGTGTTGTAATTAGAAGTTTTAACTTCTTTCTTTTTAAATTAGAAAAAGATAATGAAATAGCATTTAAAAATGATAATTTAGATTTAATTAAAGAAAAACCTTTTTTTTCGTAATCTTCTAAAGAAAATTCTCTTTTTAAATTATCACTTATAATATTTCCATCTCTAATTTCAATTAATCTATCTGCATATTTATTTGCAAATTCAATATTATGAGTTACTACTATAACTAATTTTTCCTGTGAAATCTTTTTTAATAAGTTAAATATTTGTTCACTATTGTTATAATCTAAATTACCAGTTGGTTCATCTGCTAATATGATATTAGGATTTTTTACAATTGCTCTTCCTATTGCAACTTTTTGTTTTTGTCCTCCAGATAGCTCATTTATTTTTCTTTTGCCAAAATTTTGTAATCCGACTAATTCTAATATTTTATCTATTTGTTCTTTACATTTTTTCTTTTTTTGCAAATTTAAGGCAATTTCAATATTTTTTTCTACATTAAAATTATCTAGTAAATTATATTCCTGAAATACAAAACCTACATAAGTGTTTCTATAATAATCAACTTCCTTTTTCTTAAACTTGTTTAGGCTTTTACCATCGATAATTATTTCACCTTTATCTGGAAGATCTAATAATCCTAATAAATTAAGTAAAGTAGATTTGCCACTACCACTTGCGCCAGTTATAAATACCATACCTTTATTTGGAAGACAAAAAGAAATATTATTTAAAGCTAATACGACATTGTTTTTCCCAATACTATAAGTTTTTGAGATACCTTTTATTTCTATCATGAATACCTAACCTCACATACCAATATTATTATTCTAGTTAAATTATAACATAAAATTTGTATTTAATATAAGAACTTTTTACTCTATAATATTTCCTTAAATTTTTTTAAAATTGTTTATTTTAGTATATTAAATAAATATGAATAATAAACTACATTTAAAATATAATTTATATTAAACTTATTTAAGCTTTGCACGTGGATGAGTCTTAAAATATATATTTTTTAAATGGTCACTAGTAATATGAGTATATATAGAAGTGGTTGACAGACTTTCATGACCTAAAAGTTCTTGGACAGTTAAAATATCACATCCTTCGTTTAAAAGATGAGTAGCAAAAGTATGCCTTAACATATGAGGAGATATTTTTTTGTTTACTGATGTTTTTAATATTATTTTATCTAAAATATATCTTATTCCTCTTGTAGTAAGTTTATTACCATTATTATTTAATAATAAATAACTACTATTTTTAATATTTAATTTTTTATAACCATTTTCTAAGTATAAAATTAGTGAATCTCTTGCATAATCTCCAATAAACACAATTCTTTCTTTATTCCCTTTACCTAAAACTTTAATTTCATTACAAGTAACATCATTAGCCTTAAGATTTACTAATTCACTTACACGAATTCCAGAACCATACAATATTTCTAAAATAACCTTATCTCTTTGTCCTAAAGGAGTAGCTAAATCTGGAACAGATAATAATTGTTCTAATTCGTTATAATAAAAAAACCTAGGTAATTTTTTTTCTTTTTTTGGTGACTTAATAAGTGTAAAAGGGTTATTTTTGACATTATAGTTATTTATTAAAAAGTCGTAAAATCCTCTTATTGAACTTATTTTTCTAGACAATGTTGATGATTTATTTTTTTTTGAGTTTTGTTCTTTTAAAAAAAGTTTTATATTTTCATATTCAACATTTAAAATATCAATTTTGTGTTTATCTAAAAAAGTTAAAAATTCTAAAATGTCTTTTTTATAGCTACGAATTGTATAATTTGAATAATTTTTTTGAACATCAAGATATTTCAAATATTCATCTAAAAATTTAATAATAATCACCTACCATAAATATAAAACTATGCTGCTTCTGAACTTTTTTTAGTACTTTCATTAAATACTTTTTTAAAGCTTTTATGTCTACTATTATTTTTAAAAATACAATTACTATGTATAATAGTATAACATTTTTTAGTTATAAATAATCTACATATTGATAAATTTTTGTTTTTTATATTATTATATTCATTAATTAACCATGCTAATTGTCGTGAACAATAATAAAAATCATCAGTCATAAGTTCTAATTCATTTTTCCAAGTTTCCAAAATATCTTCATATAAGTTTCTTAAATTCCCTAATTTATAATTTTCTATACGATATTTAATTAGATCAATAAAATCAACATAATATGCGTCCAAATCTTTAGTAACTCTTAGATTATTTTTTTCAGCTAAAAATCTTTCTTCATCAGATATTTGGAATTTATAAGAAAAGGCAGAATGTATATCGCTATTCATTAAAAACAATTTAGCAAAAAGCTGATTTTTACTAGTAAAAAGTAATTTTCTTGCTTTTTCAACTTCAGAAATTTTTCCATTCATAAAATCATCAACTAGTACTAATTCATCAAATGTATTAAAAAGTACAGGTATAGTTATTTTTCTGTCAATTTCTAATGGATATTCAATTTCAAACTTTCCTTTACACATATTATTTTCACTAATAAACTGTAAAATTTTATTTTTTTGAAGGCAATGATTGATTAATTCATCGTCATTTTTATATAAATAAGTTTTTTCATCAATATAATCGAGAAAATCCGATTCTATAAATACTTTTTTAGTTCCTTCTTTAGTATTAATAGAATAATTTAAAAAAGCTTTTTTCAATTATATCACTTCCTTATACAAATTTTGAGTAAGGAAATAAAATACCACAAATATGCAACAAAGTCAAGAAGAACAATTGTTTGACATAATATTCTGTTTATGATAATATTTTTTTGAGAGGTAGTGATATATTGGAAATGCTAACAGATAGACAAAAGCAAATTCTTGATACAATTAAAAAATTTATTGCTAAAAATGGTTACCCACCAACAGTAAGAGAAATTGGGACACTTTTAAATTTAAGTTCACCTGCTACTACTCATTTTCATTTAAGTAAGCTTCAAAGCAAAGGTTACATAAAAAAAGATAAAGCAAAAAATAGAAGTATCGAATTATTAGTCCCTAACGAATATTTAAATAAAAATGATGAAACAACAAATATTGCACTAATAGGCACAATAACAGCAGGTAATCCAATAGAAGCAATAGAAAATCCTAATGAATATTTTTCAATACCTACTAATATTATTCCTAAAAGAAGCGAAGTTTTTGCTTTAAATGTTGATGGCACATCAATGATAAATAAAGGAATATACAGTGGTGATATTGTGATAATTAAAAGATGTAATCAAGCTAATAACGGTGATATTGTTGCTGCAATGACTGATGATTGTGAAGTTACGCTTAAAACTTTCTACAAAGAAAAAAATTTCATAAGATTACAGCCTGAAAATGACACTATGGAACCAATTGTTTTAAATAATGTAACAATTCTTGGTAAAGCAATAGGACTATATAGAAAATTTTAAAGTGACAAT
>CASEVQ010000007.1 GCA_949291455.1 uncultured bacterium | reverse complement strand
TAATGGAGAAGTAATACCAGAAGAAGAAATAGAGAGTTATTTTGTATGGATACCAAAGTATAGTTATAAGTTATGGGATTTAGGAAATTATACAGATGATACAGAAATAGATGCAAGTAAAGTACATGCAATAGAGATAAGATTTGGAACAACAAATACAAGTGATAGTGTAGAAGGAGAATGTACAACTCCAGGATTATCAGGAGAAAGTGGAATTTGTGAAGTAGGAGATTATATGACTCATCCAGCTTTCTTAGCCTTTAATACAACAGGAATGTGGGTAGGAAAGTTTGAGACAGGATATGATGGTGCAACAGGTTTTAAAGGAGCAGAAAAGAATACAACCGAAGTAAATAAAGTGACCGTAAAACCAAATGTTTATAGTTGGAGAAATATTCAAATAGCCAATGCTTTTACGGTAAGTTATAATTATAAAAGAGAGTTAGAATCTCATATGATGAAGAATACAGAATGGGGAGCAGTAACTTATTTATCACATTCTATATATGGGATAAATAGTAAGATAAGAAATAATAACTATCTTGAATATAAAACAGGATATGCTGCAACAACAGAAAATGGAGACCACAGTACAACAAATGTTGCAATGTGGAATACAACAACAGGCTATTTAGCAAGTACAACAGGGAATATAACAGGAGTATATGATATGTCAGGTGGCGCCTATGAACAATTAATGGCAGTAACGAAAGATGAAAATGAAAACTTAATGTCAGGTTATACTTCTACTAGTAATTCAGGATTTAATGGAACATTGTATGATGGAAGTAGTTATACAGAAGGAATAGAATTTCCAAACAGCAAATATTATGATGTATATAATTATGGTGGTACTCTTGATTATTCAAGAAGAATATTAGGAGATGCAACAGGAGAAATGGGGCCATTTCAAAGTGGAAAATCATCATGGTATAATGATTCTGCATGGTTTATTATTAATGATTATCCTTGGTTCGTCCGTGGCGGTTCCACTCAGACTATTGGTACAATATTCTTATTTAACTATAAAGTTGGAAAGAATGACAAATCAACTTCTTTTCGCCTAGTCTTGTGCATATAGTTTTTATTGTATAATAATCAATTTTAATGAAAAAATAAAAATACTAGTTATGTAAGTTATAATTAGTATTTTTAATTGATTTTAAAACTTTATTATTAATGTTTATCTCTTTTATTTTGTTTGATATAATATTAAAAGGTGATATATATGGAAAAAGTTATTCTTATTGATGGTAATAATATTCTTTTTAGAAGCTATTATGCTACAGCATATAATGGAAATACTATGAAGAATTCTAAAGGATTTCCTACAAATGCATTATATGGGCTAGTTAATATGATTAATAAAATTATACATGAAGAGAATCCAACTTATATTATGATTGCCTTTGATAAAGGTAAGACTTTTAGACATGATAAATATTTAAATTATAAAGATGGTAGAATGGATACGCCAGATGAATTAAAAATACAATTTCCCAAAGCAAAAGAATTAGTAGAAGCTATGGGAATAAAATATTTTGAAATAGATAATTATGAAGCTGATGATATTATTGGGACATTTGCTAAAAAGTGCAATAATAATCCAGAATTTAATGGTGTTATTATAAGTAGTGATAAGGATTTACTTCAACTTATAACTGATGAGGTTGAAGTAAAACTATTAAAACAAACTGGAAGTATCCGTATGACTCATAACGAATTTTTGAATACTTATGGTATTGAACCACCAAGAATGGTTGATTTAAAGGCATTAATGGGAGACTCTTCTGATAATATTCCTGGAGTAAAAGGAATTGGAGAAAAAACTGCAATAAATCTTTTAAAGGAATATGAAACTTTAGATAATTTGTATAATAATATAGATAATATTAAAGGGAAAGTAAAAGAAAAACTTATTTCTGACAAAGAATCCGCTTACATGAGTTACGATTTAGCTACTATTTATACTGATGTTCCAATTGATGCAGATTTTGAAAAAATTAGATATAAAGGTTATGATCTGTTTAAATATATAGAAATTTTAGAAGATCTAGAATTTTATTCTCTTATTAAAAAGATGGATATAAAAAGTGAAGATTTAAAAAGTAATATAAATTCTGAAATCCCTTTTGAATATAAAATTGTAGAAGATATTAATGAAGTAAAGATAAATAATGAATATTCTATCTATTTAGAATTATTAGGATACAATTATCACAAAAGCAAACCACTAGGAATAAGTATTTATGATAGTGTTAATTGTTATTATATTCCTTTTGATTTAGTGATGGAAAATCCTGAATTATTATTAGAAAATAAATATGAAAAATTTACTTATGATTTAAAAAAACTTATTGTCGTTTTAAAGAAAAATAATCTACTAATTAACAATTGTAATTATGATGCAATGATAGCAGGATATTTATTAAATTATAATGTTAAAGATGATATTAGTTATATGATGAGAAATGATAACATCGATGTTAAATTTTATGAAGAAGAATTTGGAAGTGCTGCTAAATTAAAATGTCCAACTTTAGATATAGTAGCAGAAAATTGCTGTAAAAAAGCTAAATATATTTATGATACTAGAAAAAAAATATTAGATAAAATTGAGCAAGAAGAAGAAAGTTATTTATTTAATTCGATAGAGATGCCTCTAGTTTCTGTTTTAGCAGATATGGAATTAACAGGAATTAGAGTAGATGTAAATTATTTAAAAGAAATGGGAAGCGAGCTAGAAAAACAAATAAAAAATTTATCCAAAGAAATTTATGAATTAGCAGGGTGTGAGTTTAATATTTTATCACCAAAACAGCTAGGTGAAATTTTATTTGTTAAATTAGAAATACCGTATCCTAAAAAAATTAAAGATAATAATTATTCAACAAGCAAAGATATTTTAGATAAGATTGCTAATTTTCATCCAATCGTAAATAAAATAGAAGAATACAGAATACTTGCAAAATTATATAATAACTATGTAGTTGGTCTTATTGATGAAGTAGCTAGTGATGGAAGAATTCATACAATATTTAATCAAACTTTAACTAGAACCGGAAGATTATCATCGTCTAGCCCTAATCTTCAAAATATTCCTATTCGTTTAGAATATGGTAAACTAATAAGAAAAGCTTTTTTACCAGATAAAGATTCAATAATATTATCAAGTGATTATTCACAAATAGAACTTAGAGTTTTTGCTCATATTTCTAAAGCTGATAATTTAATTAAAGCTTTTATAGAAAATCAAGATATTCATAGAAAAACAGCAAGCGATATTTTTGGAGTTCCAATAGAAATGGTAGATTCTAATATGCGAAGACAAGCTAAGGCTGTTAATTTTGGAATACTTTATGGTATTAGTAGCTTTGGTTTAAGTGAAGATTTAAACATTGACGTTTCACATGCTAAAAATTTTATTGATAATTATTTGAAGACATATCCAAGAATTAGTGAATATATGAAAGAAGTAATAGAAAATGCTCATTCTACAGGTTATGTAAAAACTTTGATGAATAGAAAAAGGGAAATTGATGAATTAAAGAATAAGAATTATATGATTCGAAGTAGTGGTGAAAGAATGGCCTTAAATACTCCAATTCAAGGAACAAGTGCAGATATTTTAAAGAAAGCAATGGTTGAAATATATAATGAGTTTAATAAGAAAAATTTGAAGAGTAAAATATTAATTCAAGTTCATGATGAACTAGTTTTCAATGTCTTAAAAAGCGAAGAAAAAGAGGTTGAGTCAATAGTTAAAAATATAATGGAAAATACTTATAAATTATCTGTTCCTTTAGTAGTTGATATAAATAAAGGAATTAACTGGTATGAAGCTAAGTAGTAAGGAGTGATATTATGCCAGAAAAACCAGAAGTAATAACTGTTGCTAAAAAATTAGAAAAAAAAATTTTAGGTAAAAAAATAATAGAAGTTAATATTCTTTATCCTAAAATGATAGATTATCCAGATATTGTTACTTTTAAAAAATGTATTAAAAATCAAACAATTAATAGTATTACTACTAGGGGAAAATGGATTGTTGTAGAATTAGATACTGATTATTTATTATTTCATTTACGGATGGAAGGAAAATTCTTTTTTAGAAACAAAAACGATGAAATAAATAAACACGAGCATGTCATTTTCCTTTTAGATGATGAAATTGAATTAAGATTTACTGACGTTAGAAAATTTGCAAAAGTAATGCTTATTCCTAAAGATAAACTTTTGACTATGAAACCATATACAGAACTAGGATTAGAGCCTTGGGATAAGAATCTTACAGTAGAATATTTAAAAGAAAAACTAAAAAATAAAAAATTACCTATAAAAACAATCCTCTTGGATCAAAGTGTTATAACAGGTATAGGTAATATTTATGCAGATGAAATTTTATTTTTATCAAAAATTAATCCTTTAACAAAACCTAATTTACTTACTGATGTTGACTTTGATAATATAATAAAAAATACAACTAAAGTATTAGATAAAGCAATAGAAGAAGGAGGAACAACAATTAGAAGTTATACTTCTGAAGAAGGCGTTACTGGATTGTTTCAAAATAATTTAAATGTACATCAAAGAGAAGGACAAGAATGTTATATTTGCAAAACAAAAATTTTAAAAATTAGAGTTGGTGGTAGAGGAACTTATTACTGCCCAAAATGCCAAAAAGAAATTACTAAATAAAAAATGCTACAATATTGCAGCATTTTTTAATTATTTAAACTAGTTTTTAATTTAGCTTTAGGTTTCTTCTTTTCTTTTATATGAGAAAAATATTCATCTATTTTTTTAAGATTTTCAGCTGATGAATCAAAACCTTTTCTTTGTTTCAATCTTTCATATAATTGCTCTTCAGTTAGAGAAGCTGAATTTAAAAAATTCATAACTAATCCTTGTTTTAGAAGATAATCAACTTCGATATCTTCAAGTAATTCTTCAATACGATTTTCAGCTATAAGATCATTTGCATATTCAACATATACATTTTTCCCATTACATAGTATACATCTTCTAAGTAATGCAGAATATATATCAGAATCCTCAAAACTATCAAATCTTTTACTGAAAAAGCTTAATGCTTGTTGAATACTATAATTTGTTAAAGTTGTTTTAATAGCAAATTCTTCACCATAAAACTTTTCCATATATTGAAAATAGTTTTTTAATTGAATTTCAACTTCACGTTCCTTAAAAATTTTTTCCATAATCTATTCCCCTTTCGTGAAAAGCTATTATACATCATTTTTTATTATTAGTCAATTAAATAATATTTGTTAACTTAATTGTTAATATAGTATAATATTTTTGAGGTGAGTTTTTATTATTTATTATTAAAGTTAAATGAATAATAAAAGGTATATTATGAATAGTGGATTGTTAATTGTAAATAAACCTAGTGGATATACTAGTAGAGATATAGTAAATATTGTAAGTGGACTTTTAAATACAAGAAAGATTGGTCACTGTGGAACCCTTGATCCTATAGCAACTGGTGTTTTAGTTTTAGCGATTAATGATGGTCTTAAAGTTTTAGAATTTATGAATAATTATACTAAAGAATATATAGCAAAGGTAAAACTTGGAATATCTACAGATACTTTAGATATTTCTGGAAACATTATTGAAAAAAAGGAAGAATATTTTTTAAACGAAGATTTATTATTTAAAACCATAAATAAATTTAAAAAGAAATATTTTCAAGAAGTTCCTCTTTATTCATCTGTTAAAGTTAATGGTAAAAGACTTTATAAATATGCAAGAGAGAAAGAATCTGTTGTTTTGCCTAAAAGGGAAGTTGAAATTTATGAAATTGAGCTTTTAAGTTCTAACCATGACGAATTTAGCTTTAGAGCAGTAGTCAGTAAAGGAACTTATATTAGAAGCCTTATTAGAGATATTGGTAATGAAATTAAAATTCCCTGTACGATGAGTAGTTTACAAAGAATACGACAAGGTAATTTTAATATTGACGAAGCGATAACTATTAGTGATATAGAAAATAATAATTTTAAAATATTACCACTAGAAAGAGGATTAGAAAAATATCCTAGTATTGTAGTTAATAGTAATTTAGAAAGTAAAATAGAAAATGGTAGTATCTTAGATAATATTTATAATAGCGATATTATAGTTTTTAAAAATAATAATAATGAAGTACTTGCTATATATAAGACTTATGAAAAAAACATAAAAAAAATTAAACCTATAAAAGTATTTAAAAAAATATAACTTTAATATGATTTAAATGTAAAATCAGTATATTCTTGAAATCATATAATATACAAGAATATAGTGGAGGTTTTATGTTTTGCTACAAAGAAAATGAAAATAATTTAAATAATTGTGCACCATGCATACGAGTATATGCTGTTCCAGGATTACAAGACCCAACTGGACCACAGGGTGCTACTGGACCAACTGGATCAAGTGGTATAAGTGCAACTGGCCCAACAGGTCCAACTGGACCAACAGGACCACAGGGTATAATTGGACCGACAGGGCCAGAAGGACCAACAGGACCCCAAGGCGCTACTGGAAGTATTCAAGCAAATCCATATAATTTATATGTTCAATCTACAGCTCAACCAGGAGGGGATGGAACGCAGAATGCACCATTTCAAACAATTGAACAAGCATTAGCTGTAGCGAAAAATAACGGAACTATTAATATTTTAAGTGGTACTTATCCCATTACTTAGCAAATAGTCTTAAACATATCAGGATTAACTATTAAAGGTATGCCTGAAGCTATAATTCTATTACAAAATTCAGTAGTACCATTCCTTTGTAATAATGACAATATTACAATCGATAATCTTAACATGACAAGTGATATACCTTATCCAGTTGAATTTATTCAAATCGCAGGCAATAATAATCAAATTTTAAATTGTCAAATTTATGGACCTAATCAGTCAGGTGATTCTTCAACTTGGGTAGTAAATAGAGCTTTTGTAACTCAACCTAATGTTACTAACTTATTAGCAAGAAATAATATTTTTTATACTTTGCGACAACCAGCATATTTAAATCCAAATTCGACTGGGACAATTATGAATAACGTTGTATACAATACTAGAGGCTATGTTGTCGATAGAGCAATATTTTTATTTTCTGGAAATTCGTGGGGTAATCCAGAAAATGCTGTCGACATTGCTCTTTTATCAGGAACAATAACTGGTGCACCATATGATTCACTTTCTATATTGTTATCTAGTAATAGTAATGCAACAATTAGTGATCAAAGGTAAAAATATTAATATTATCTATAAAATTAGTTTATAATTATTGAAAAAAGAGTATTAATGTTGTAAAATATAAATAACTTCTTGCAAAAATAGTAATTAATTTTAATTTTTTAGAGAGAGTATGTCTGGTGAAAATACTTAAATTTGATTAATGAATGACATTTGCTACTACGAAGATTCGTGTATTCGCGTTAAGATATGAGCATATTTTATTTTATGGAATTAAGGTGGCACCACGATTTATTCGTCCTTATGTTGCTACCTTTTTATTTTAGGAGGAATTTATATGATAAGTAAACCAAAGGGATGTTATGATATCTATGGTGAGAATGCTAAAAAATGGCAATACATAAATAAAGTTATTGATTCATTAATGGAAAAATATAATTATAGTTACATAAGAACACCAATATTTGAATCTAGTGAATTATTTCACCGTGGTATTGGTGAAACTGCTGATGTAGTTACTAAAGAAACTTATGATTTTAAAGATAGAGCAGATCGCAATATGACTCTACGTCCTGAAGGAACTGCTGGTATTGTTAGAAGTTATATCGAAAATAAAATGTATGGAGATGCTAATCAACCAGTAAAGTTATATTATAATGGAACAATGTATCGTTATGAAAGACCACAATCAGGAAGAGATAGAGAATTTACTCAATTTGGAGTTGAAGTTTTAGGAACTGATGATCCAATGGTTGACGCTGAAGTTATTTCTATACCAGTTGTTCTTTTATCAATGCTAGGCTTAAAAGGCGTTAAAGTAAAGATTAATTCTTTAGGAGATAGAGAATCACGTGATAATTATCGCAAGGCTTTATTAGAGTACTTTAGACCACATATTAAAGAATTATGTGAAGATTGTAATGATAGATTAGAAAAAAATCCACTTAGAATTTTAGATTGTAAAGTTGATAAAGATAATCCATTATTAAAAGAAGCTCCTAAAACACTTGATTATTTAAATGAAGAAAGTAAGAAAAGATTTGAAGAAGTAAAGTCTTTTCTTGATGAATTAGGTGTTGATTACGAAGTTGATTATCGAATTGTAAGGGGATTAGATTATTATAATCATACTGTCTTTGAAATAGAAGCTGATGTTGAAGGTTTTGGTTCTAATAATGTTTTAGCAGGTGGAGGACGTTATAATGGATTAGTAGATACTTTAGGAGGGCCAAATACTTCTTGTATTGGATTTGCTTGTGGAATTGGTAGAATTATTCAAGCATTAGATTTGGAAAAAGTTAAATTACCGATAGTTGATGACGTTGAAGTTTTTGTAATGTACGTATCGGAAACTGAAAAAAAGTATGCAACTTCATTGGTTCAATATTTACGTGGTAATGGTTTCCGCGTTGAAACAGAATATACTAATCGTGGATTAAAATCTCAATTTAAACAAGCAGATAGGTTAAAAAGTAAATATTTAATAATTTTAAATGATGAAGATTTAAAAAATGATGAAATAAAAATAAAAGATAATAAAACAAAAGAAGAAGAATTAATAGGAATAGACTATTTAATTTATTATTTAGATGAGCATTTAAATGATGAATTATCAGATATTGATTATGATGAATGTGAATGTGGAGGTCATGATGAAAAAATATAATAATGGTCAATTTAATATTGAAGATGTTGGTAAGAATGTAGAACTTTATGGTTGGGTTCAAAAGAAAAGAAATTTAGGTGGACTTGTTTTTATTGATTTAAGAGATCGTTCTGGTATAATTCAAGTTGTTGTTACTCCAGAAAATGAATGCTACGATTTAGCTTCATCATTGAAAAGTGAATCAGTAATAAGTGTAACAGGGACAATAAACGAAAGAGAAAGTAAAAATCTAAAACTTAAAACTGGTGATATAGAAGTATTAGTAGATAAATTAGAACTTATTAATCCTTCAATTGATATTCCTTTTGAAATATCAGATGATACAACAGCACTAGAAGATACAAGATTAAAATATCGATATTTAGATATAAGACGAGATGTGATTAAAAATAACCTTATTTTACGTCATAATGTTACAATGATTACCAGAAATTTTTTATCTAAAAATGGATTTATAGAGGTTGAAACACCAATTTTGTGTGTTCCTACTCCAGAAGGGGCAAGAGATTATTTAGTTCCATCAAGAATTTCTAATGGAAATTTTTATGCTTTACCACAATCTCCGCAAATTTTTAAACAACTTTTGATGATTGGTGGGATGGAAAAATACTTTCAAATAGCTAGATGCTTTCGTGATGAAGATCTACGTGCTGATAGACAGCCTGAATTTACTCAGATTGATATTGAGATGAGTTTTGCTTCTGAGAATGACATATTTTCAGTAGTAGAAGGCCTAATGAAAGAAATATTTAAAAATATAAAAAATGTTGAATTAGATAATTTTGAAAGACTTACTTATGGTGAATGTATTAATCGCTTTGGTACTGATAAACCAGATACTAGATACGAAATGGAAATAGAAGATATTACAGAAATATTCAGTAAAACCTTCTTTGAAATTTTTAGTAATATAATAGCAAATGGTGGAATAATAAATGCAATTGTATTAAGAGGGCTAGCTTCTACAATATCAAGAAAAGATATTGATAAATATACTGAATTTGTAAAAATATATAAAGCTAAAGCATTATCATACTTAAAATATAATGATGGAATTTTATCTGGATCAATTTCAAAAATATTAAATGAAAATGAGCAAGAAAAGCTTATAGAAAAATTAAATTTACAGGAAAATGATATTATTTTCATTATAGCTGATAAAAAACAAATTGTAAAAACGGCATTAGGTGCATTGAGAACTAAATTAGCAAATAAATATAATTTAATAAATGAAGAAAATTATAATTTTTTATGGGTTACAGATTTCCCAATGTTTGAATTTTCTGAAGAAGAAAACAGATATGTTGCTGCCCATCACCCATTTACTTCTCCAAGATTAGAGGACGTAGATAAACTTCTTACAGATAAAGAAAATTGTTATTCACGTGCTTATGATTTAGTTTTAAATGGATATGAACTTCTTAGTGGATCAGTTAGAATTCATGATAGCAATATCCAAGAGAAAGTTTTCGAAGCAATAAATATGACACCAAAAGAAGCAGAAGAAAAATTCGGATTCTTTTTAGAAGCTTTTAAATATGGAGCACCGCCACATTGTGGAGTAGGTATAGGCCTTGAAAGATTAATTATGATACTTGCTAATACTGATAATATTAGAGATGTTGTAGCATTTCCTAAGACTGCTAGCGCGTCATGTTTAATGACAGAAGCACCAAACAAAGTAAGTTCTAAACAACTTTCAGAATTAGGAATAGAAGTTATAAACAACAAATAATAAAAATGTAATTTACAAAAACGAATTATTGTTATATAATTTCGAATTAATGTAGTTTGTAAGGAGAATTTTTATGGAACAAAATTTAATTGAAGAATATAATGATAAAAGTAGAATAAGAATAGATAATGACAATTCTGTAAGTGAATATAAAGAAACTTTAGAAGATTGCCGTATGAATTTAGTAGATTTGAAATTAAATGGTAATATTTTTACAGTTTTACGTCATCCAATTAGAACAGTTAGAACGAATTATTATTTGCAAAGATTATCTAAAATAGAAAAAGAATTTTACTCATTATTGGACTCAGATTTGTTAGAATTTCTTGATAATGATTTACCTATTACCGAGGAAAGCTTAACGCAAGCTTATAGATTTTATAAGCCTTTGAAGATTAGAAAATTCATGCAAAAAAATTCAGAACAATTAAGAAAAATGTTAATACGGTAGAAATTTATTAAACAATTAAAATATTTTTGTTATACTAAAATAGAAAAAAGAGGTGTATTTATGAGTGGACATTCAAAATGGGCAACAATTCATAGAAAAAAAGGTGAATTGGATGCCGCAAGAGGTAAAATATTTCAAAAAATAGCAAAAGAAATTTATGTTGCTGCAAAAGGAACAAATGGAGATCCTGATTCTAATCCAGCTTTACGTGCTGTTATTGAAAAGGCAAGAGGTAATAATATGCCTAAAGAAAATATTCAAAAGGCAATAGATAAAGCTGTAGGAAATGGAGATGCCGAAAATTACGAGCAAGTTCGTTACGAAGGATATGCTTCTGGTGGTGTAGCATTAATGATAGACTGCTTGACGGATAATAGAAATAGAACTGCTATGTTAGTTAGAAGTACCCTTACTAAAAAAGGTGGAAATTTAGGAACAGATGGTTCTGTATCTTATTTATTTGAAAGAAAAGGTGTCATTGTAATCGACAAAGAATTAGATGAAGATACCGTTATGTTAACATCTTTAGATAATGGCGCAATAGATGTTGTAGTCAATGATGATAGTTATGAAATATACACTACGACAGATAGTTTTTTAAAAGTTAAAGATGCTTTAGAAGAAATAGGAGTAAAAGAATTTATAACTAGTGAAATTACTTTTGTTGCTAAAAATACTATAAGTTTAGATGATGATACAAAAGAAAAAGTATTAGAGTTAGTTGAACAATTAGATGATTTAGATGATGTCCAAAATGTATATCATAATTTAGAAGTTTAAATTGAGGTTTCAATGAATATAGCAATATTAGGAACAGGAGCATATGGAATAGCTTTAGCTCTTATGTTTTATAAAAATAATAATAGTATAAAAATGTGGACTAAATTTAAAGAAGAAAAAGATTCTATTTTAAAAAATAGAATTAATGAAAAAGTATTACCAAATGTAAAAATACCAGAAGACATTATAATTTCTAATAATTTTGAAAAAGTAGTAGAAGATGCCAATCTTATTGTTATTGCTGTACCAGCAGCATTTGTTGATGATGTTAGTATTAAATTAAAAGAATATATAAAAAAAAATCAATATGTTCTTTTAGCATCAAAAGGAATAGAAAGAGATAGTTGTCTTTTTGTTGGAGATATTTTTAATAAACATATAAAAACAAAAAAATATGCAATTGTATCTGGACCATCTTTTGCAATTGATATAGTTACTAATTGTCCTATTGGATTAACTATTGCTAGTAAAAGTAAAAAAACTATAAAGTTGGTAAAATCATGTCTAGAAAGTGATACATTAAAATTAAGAAGTACTACTGATATTATTGGTGTTGAAATTTGTGGATCAATAAAGAATGTTATAGCAATAGCAGCAGGTATTTTAGATGGTATGGGATATCCTGAATCAACTCAAGCTATGTTTATTACGGAATCTTTACACGATATAAAAGAGTTAATTAATAGACTTGGAGGAGATAAAAAAACAATTTTATCTTTTGCTGGATTTGGTGATTTATTACTAACTGCTACTAGTAAGAAAAGTAGAAATTTTTCTTATGGATATATGATAGGTAAAAAAGAAGATAAAAATAAAATTGATGAATATGTAAAGAATACTACTATTGAAGGTCTTTATACAATAAAGTCAATTTATAAATTATTAAAAAATAAAAAAGTTAGAATACCCATTATTAATTTAATTTATGATATTATTGAAAACAAAAAAGAAGTAGAAAAGCTTCCTGAATTTTTAATAATAAAAAAATAGCAAATGATTAAATATTCATTTGTTTTTATTTAGTATCAGTTTTTTCTTTAATCTTTTTATAATAAGAAAATAGAATATCATCAATATTTTTAGGACAATTAGCAGCTGAAGTACTAGGTAAATAAATAGCTTCGATTTTAGTATTTGAATAGCAAAGTTTTTTATATAGAGTGTATGCTTTTCTTCCAGTAGTAAAAATAGTAGTAATAGAAGAATTACTTAATATAGTAGATAAATCATTTGCAACTGGATTTTTTATTGAACTATCACTAGATGATGAAATCTCACAACTTTGTAAAACGTCAAACAAAGCAATTTTATGAATTTTTAAAAACATAATTTTTTCTTCTTTAGAATTTCCAATTTTAGTATTATAAACTTTTTCTAATGTAGTCCAAAATCTATTTTTAGGGTGTGCATAGTAAAATCCTAATTCGCGAGATTTTAAAGAAGGCATACTTCCTAATATTAAAACTTTTGAGTCGTTAAAATAAATAGGATCTAATGTATGAAAAACTAACATAATATCACCAAAAATAATATATCTTTTTTCTTATATTTATGCAATATTTTTACAAGTTAATAAAGTTAAAAATATTTACATATTAAAATAATTACTATATAATATATTCAAATTGAAAAGGAGTAATCTTTATGAGAGAATTTACAGAACAAGAATTAGTTAGAAGAGAAAAGCTTGATTTTTTAAGAGAAAAAGGAATTGATCCTTTTGGAAAGAAATATGATGTTAATACGACAACTAAAAATTTAAAAGAAGAATTTGAAAACAGTACAACAGAAGAACTTGACGAATTAAAAAAAGAAGTTTCTATTGCAGGAAGAATTATGACAAAAAGAGGTAAAGGGAAAGCAGGATTTATAAATCTTCAAGATAAATATGGGCAAATTCAAATATATGTTAAATTAGATAATATTGGAGAAGAAGCTTATTCTGTATTTGATAAATCAGATTTAGGTGATATAGTAGGAATCAAAGGAACTGTTATGCGTACTCATATGGGTGAATTAAGTATTCGTGCTTTAGAATTTACGCATTTGGTTAAGGCTCTTCGCCCTCTTCCAGATAAATTCCATGGATTAGTTGATATTGAGGAAAGATTTAGAAGAAGATATGTTGATTTAATAGTTAATGAAGATGCTCGTAGAGTAGCATTTGCTAGAGCAAAGATTATTAGATCAATTCAGCATTATTTAGATAATCTAGGTTATACAGAAGTAGAAACTCCAGTTTTAGGTACTATTCTAGGAGGTGCAGCAGCAAGACCATTTATTACTCATCATAATACATTAGACATTGATATGTATTTAAGAATTGCTACTGAATTATCATTAAAAAGACTTATTGTTGGTGGAATGGATGCTGTATATGAAATTGGAAGATTATTTAGAAATGAAGGAATGGATAAAAATCATAATCCTGAATTTACTACAATTGAAGTATATAAAGCGTATAGTGATTTAGAAGGAATGATGGAGTTAACGGAGGGTATTATTTGTAATGCTTGTATGGAAATTAATAATTCTTACGATATAGAATTTCGCGGGCAAAAAATATCATTAAAACCAGGATTTAAAAAAATTTCAATGTGTGATGCAATTAAGAAAGAAACAGGAGTAGATTTTAAAAATATTAAATCTTTTGAAGAAGCTAAAAAAGTAGCTGAAGAACATAATATTGAAATAGAAAATCACTTTGGTTATGGCCATATAGTAAATGCTTTCTTTGAAAAATATGTGGAAGAAAAATTGATTGAACCAACCTTTGTATATGAATATCCAATAGAGATAACACCACTTGCTAAAAAAGAACTAGATGATGAAAGATTTACTCAAAGATTTGAACTTTTCATTGCTGGCGGAGAATATGCTAATGCTTATACTGAATTAAATGATCCAATAGATCAATATGAAAGATTTGAAAATCAATTGAAAGAAAAAGAATTAGGAAACGAAGAAGCAAATGAAATGGATATTGATTTTATAGAAGCTCTAGAATATGGTATGCCACCAACAGGTGGAATGGGAATGGGAATAGACCGTTTAGTAATGTTACTTACTAATAGTGAGACAATAAGAGAAGTAATTTTATTCCCAACGATGAAATTAAAGTAATTAAAAAAGTTCATTGCAGTTATAAAATGAACTTTTTTATTGCACAAATATATTATTAAGTAGTAGAATATTATGAGAAAGGATAATATTATGACTTTAAAAGAAAAAATTGAAACACCAAAATATTCATTAGGTGAGGAAATAATGAGTGCAATAACTCATGGAATAGGAGCATTATTATCAGTTGCTGCTTTAGTTATCTGCATTGTTTTTAGTGCAATAAGTGGAAGCGCATTGTCTGTTGTAAGTAGTTGTATCTATGGTACTACACTAATAATTCTTTATACAATGTCTACATTATATCATTCATTGAAGGTAAATAATGCTAAAAGAGTATTTAGAATTATTGATCATTGTAGTATATATCTTTTAATTGCAGGAACTTATACACCATTTACTTTATTAGCACTGCCAAAAACTATTGGTTTAATATTATTTACAATAATATGGTTAGTTGCAATATTAGGTATTGTTTTAAATTCTATAGATTTAAAGAAATTTAGAGTTGTTTCTTTTATAAGCTATCTCATATTAGGTTGGATTATTGTTTTTGCTTTTAAACCACTAACTGAAGCAGTTGCTAAACCAGGAATTATGTTATTAGTAGCTGGTGGTTTTTGCTATACAGTAGGTTGCATTTTTTATGGCGCTGGAAATAAACTTAAATACATGCATTCAATATTTCATTTATTTGTTTTAGCAGGATCAATTCTTCATTTCTTTTCTATATTGCTTTATGTTATTTAATCAATAAAGCGATATAAGTATTAATTAAAATAAAAATTTGTTATAATTGTAATGTGATAACTATGAAAAAATATAAATTTTATTTATTGTTGACTATAACAATTTTAAGTATGGCTTTTATTCTAACAAAAAAAGAATTTCAAAATGATACTTTTTATACTATAAAAGTAGGAGAACAAATATTAAAAACAGGAATTGATATGAAAGATCATTTTTCTTGGATAAGTAATCTTTCTTATACATATCCTCATTGGCTATATGATGTTATTATTTTTTCTATTTACAATTTATTTGGCTTTACAGGAATTTATATATCGACATTAGTTCTTGCTAATATTTTATTTTTTACTATGTATATTACATTAAATAATAAAATAAAAAATAAAACCATATCATACATATTAGTAGTATTTCTTGGATTAACTTTAAAAAATTTTATAACCGCACGAGCTCAATTAATAAGTTATATTCTATTTTTATTGATTTTATATTTTATTGAAAAATTACGAGAAGATGGCAAAAAAATATATTATATATATATATTTATTTTTTCATTACTAATTGCTAATTTTCATTCAGCGGTATTTCCTTTTATATTTGCATTATTTCTTCCATATTTGGTATCAGATTTTCTTTCTCTTTTTTTAGAAAAAATAAATAAAAATAATTTAAAAAAAATAAGTTTTGGTAAAATTGAAATTGACAGGCCAAAAAATTTAAAAAAAATTATTATAGCTTTTCTAATATCAATTTTATCTGGTGTTTTTACTCCAAATTTTTCTGTAGCATATACATATTTTATTAAAACAAAGATGGGGATAACTATGTCTTATATAACAGAACATTTACCTACTACTATAGATAAAAGGCCAGAATTTTTTATAATAATTGGAATATTAATTATTTTACTTCTACAACGAAAGATAAAAATAAGTTTAAATGATTTACTTTTACTTGGGGGACTATCTTTTTTAACCCTTATGTCTAAAAGAAATTATGCCTTATTTGCTATTTTATCAATATTTAGTATAGGAAGAATAATAAATCAATTTTTTGATACAAAGTTAAAAAAAGATAAGTTAGAAGATTTATTATACAATGAAATTACTTTTATTTCTTTAAATTTGTTATTTATTATTTCAACAGTTTTAATAATTAATAATAACGTTTCAAGAGAATATATTAATTATAGTAAATACCCAGAAGAAGCAAGTAATTATATATTAAAAAATTTAGACATTGAAAATATAAGAATTTATAATGAATATAATTTTGGTAGTTACTTATTATTTAAAAATATTCCAGTTTTTATTGATTCACGATCTGATTTGTATACTGAAGAATTTAATAAAAAATGTACAGTTTTTAAAGATGGAGTTGTAAAAAAAGTAAGCAATTATGAGGAAATATTTAATAAATATAATATTTCTCATATTCTTATTTATAATACTAACATTTTAAATTCAATTCTTAAAAATGATAATAACTATAAAAAAATATATATCGATAAATATTTTAGCATATATGAAAAATTGACATAAATTATAATTTATGCTATAATTAGCAAACGTGAATGGGGGAAGATAAAATGACAAAAGGTGTGAAAAATATTATATTAGGTGTTACTGTAGGGGCTATTATTTCAGCAGGTATAGTATTGTGTAAAACAAATGAACATAATGAATTACAATTAAAATCACAAGAAACACAATTAGAAAATCCAAGAATTGAAAAAGTTATTGTGTACAATGATGGTAGTATGACTTTTTTAATGGATTTTCCAGAAGAATATGGAATAGAAAAAGAACCATACGTTGAAGAAAGACCAAATGATGTTTTATATATCGAAGTATATAATGAAAATGGTGAAAAAGAAATAATATTACCAACAGAAACACTAGATCAAGAACCAGTACAAAAAAAGATAAAAAAATTCTAATTTTATAAATAAAAGGATGTACTTGTTACAATCCTTTTTATTAACTTCTTGGAGGCAATATGAATAAAAAAATAATAGTAGATAAAGAAATGATGATCTACGACTTTTTAAGAGAAAAATTATCATCATTGTCTAAAAATAATATTAAAAGTATTTTGAAAAGAAAAATGGTAATGGTTAATAATAAAATTATAACTTCTTATAATTATGTTCTAAATATTAATGATATCATAATAATAAAAAATAATATTGTGGAATCTAAATTTTCAGAAGAAATAAAAATTATTTATGAAGATAAGTCAATTATAGTAGTTGATAAACCAAGTGGTGTTTTAACTATTGCAACAGAAGAAAACAAATATGATAATTACAATCTATATAGTATTTTATCTAGCTATGTAAAAAAAGAAAATAGCAATAATAAAATTTTTATTGTTCATAGGCTTGATAAAGATACTTCAGGAGTAATACTATTTGCAAAAAATGAAAAAATCAAAAATGCTTTACAAAAAAGATGGAATGAAATTACTAATAGGATTTATTATGCAGTAGTAATTGGAAACACAAAAGAAAAAGATACTTTAAAAAATTACTTACAAGAAGATAATAGATTAATAACTCATGTGTCAAATACCGGAAAACTAGCTATAACTAATTATGAAAAAATAAAAACTAATGGTAAATATTCTTTATTAAAAATAAAAATAGATAGTGGACGAAGAAATCAAATTAGAGTTCAGTTAAGTAATATAAATCATCCTATTTTAGGAGATAATAAATATGGTATAAAAGATAAAAGTATAAAAAGAATGATGCTACATGCTAACATACTTGAAATAATTAATCCAGTTAATAATAAGAAAATGAAATTCGAATCTAAAATACCAAATGAATTTTACACAAAAGTAGAATAATCATATTTTTTTTAAAAAAAAATTATGATACAATTTGTATGGACAATTATAAGGAGGATTTTATGAAAGCAATAAAAAATACTTTAGCCAATTTTAATAAATATACTTTTTTAATGAAACAATTAATTTTAAGAGATTTTAAAGTTAAATATAAAAGAAGTGTATTAGGTATAGTTTGGAGCCTACTTTATCCTGTACTTATGATGGGTGTAATGGCTATGGTGTTTTCTCAAATGTTTAAATTTAATGTAGAAGGCGTTAATTACTTAGTATATTTAATGACTGGATTAGTAATTTTTAATTATTTTAGTGAAGCCAGTAATACAGCAATGACATCTGTTGTAACAAATTTTTCATTAATAAACAAAGTATATATTCCAAAATATATTTTTCCGATTGCAAAAACATTATTTGTTGGAATAAATTTTCTCTTAACTCTAATTCCTTTATTAGTAATAATACTAGTTACTGGGAGTGGAGAAACAAGATGTGTAATTAATATTTGGTATATTTTACTACCATATATATTTGTATGTTTACTGCTATTTACAATGGGAATTGGTTTGTTTTTATCTACTATTTCTGTATTTCTGAGAGATATGTTTTATATTTATGGAATAATAATAACAATTTGGAATTATGTAACTCCAGTATTTTATGATATATCGATAATACCAACAGTATTACAACCAATATTTAAATTAAACCCATTATATATATTTATAAATGGTGCAAGAACAATAATATTGTATGGAACACCACCTTCATTAATACAAATTATTAGTATGCTTATAATAAGTTTATTAACACTTGCAATTGGTGCTATTGTATTTAAGAAAAATCAAGATAAATTTATATATTATGTATAAATTCTAAAATATTAGAAAGGAAGTTAATTAACTTAATACATAAAGTTAATGATATAGAATATTATGATAGAAATTAATAATGTATCTATGAAATTTGATTTAGGTATCGAAAAAGGATCATCATTAAAAAATATGTTTATTTCACTTTTCGATAAAAAAAGAAGAAGAAAAAAAGAATATTTTTGGGCATTAAATAATGTAAGCTTTGAAGTAAAAAAAGGTGAGGTAGTAGGATTAATAGGTAGTAACGGAGCAGGAAAAAGTACTTTACTTAAAGTTGTTAGTGGAGTAATGAAACCTACTAAAGGACAAGTAATAGTAAATGGTAAGATAGCGCCTATGATTGAATTGGGTGCAGGATTTGATCCAGAATTAACTGCTCGTGAAAATATATATTTAAATGGAGCTGTTTTAGGATATTCAGAAAAATTTTTAAATGAAAAATTTAATGAAATTGTAGAATTCTCAGAATTAAAAGATTTCCTTGATGTACCAGTAAAAAACTTTTCTTCTGGAATGGTTGCAAAACTTGCTTTTTCTATATCGACAATTGTTGATCCCGAAATTTTGATTGTTGATGAAATTTTATCTGTTGGTGATATAAAATTTCAAGAAAAAAGTAAAAATAAAATGATGGATTTAATAAAAGGTGGAACTACGGTTCTTTATGTTTCACATTCAATAGAGAGTATCAAAGAATTATGTGATAAAGTAGTATGGTTAGATCATGGTAAAGTTGTTAAAATAGGACCTGCTAAAGAGTTATGCTCAGAATATTATTTATCACAAATGGGAATTACTGAGGAAGAAGCTATTAAAAGGAAAAAAGATGAAACAGCAAAAAGTAAAAATAAAAAAAAGAAATAATTATATTAAAAAGATAATTCTAACAATACTTACAGTTACTTGGATGGGAATAATTTTCTTTTTCTCTAATCAAAAAGCAGTGGCATCTAATAATATTAGTGATGGAATAATAGATAAAATTGTAATTAAGACATATAGTATATTTAAAAATGATATTTCCAATGTTGAAAAAGAATTTATAAAAAAATATTTTACGCGCCCTATAAGAAAAATTGGTCATTTTTCCATTTATTTTATTTTAGGAACTTTAGTATTTTTTACATTAAAATCATATAATATAAAAACCTCTTTAGTATATTATTCAATATTAATTTGCTATATTTATGCAATTAGTGATGAATTTCATCAATTATTTATATTAGGGAGAAGTTGTGAGATATTAGATGTATTGCTTGATACGTTTTCTAGCTCTTTTTCTATTTTGTTATTTAGTAAAAAAAGTAAATAATATTTGCTTTTTTTATTTTACTATTTTATTATTAATATAAGGTGAGTAACTTGAAATATTATTTAATAATTTTAATTTTAATTTTTTTAATTTCTTATTTTGGAATTTTTATTAAATCAGGAAGGAAAATTTGGGAAGCTTTAATTCCTGGCTATAATATATATATTTTATTTAGAATATTAGACTTACATATTTTCTTATTTATAACTTTAACTGCTTTAATTTTATTTCCTATTACAAGTAAGTTTTTTATTTTATTAACTTTAATTAATTTTCCTTTTATATTAGCTGATGCTTTTGGATATAAATTAATTTATGGATTTCTAATATTAATATTTCCTATTATTTTTTTACCATATGTAGTTTATAAGGGGACTTATGTATATACGCAAGTTGAAAATGAAAAAGATAATTTTACTGATGAGAAACTAGATAAGATGATTAAAGAAAGTTTGAGGAATTGTTTATGATATTCTTTTTAAAGCATAAAATTTTCCCTTTTTTCCTATTAATGCTAACTCTTATTTTTTATATTTATTTTTGTCGGAAAATAGAAATAAATCCATTAATTGATAAAAGTTCAATTCATTATATTAATGATTTATATATGTCTAATGAATTATATTATGATAATTTAAATTATCAAGAACAAAAATTATATATGAATCTTTTAGAAGCAATAAACAATTATAAAGCCAATTATTATATAAATATTAACAAAGATAATTGCTATTCATTAGAAAAATGTTCTTCCATGGGAACAAAAGCCATGGAAGCAATAATTATGGATCATCCTGAATTATTACAAATAGCAAATTATTCATGGTCATATAATAGTTTAAATGATAGTGAAAATGTTAAATTAACTTTTAGTTATGCTATTAAATTTAAATTTATAAGTAAACTAGGAGAAATGAGAATTGCTAGAATAATCGATAAAATAAAAAAAACTACAAAGAATATGAGTGAAATAGAAAAAATTAAATATGTATATGAGTGGATTGGAGAAAACAACAAATATAACAAAACTTTTATGTATTTTGATAGTAATCAATCTGCTTTTACCGTTTTTATAAATCATAATTCAGTATGTGCAGGTTTTGCTAAAGCTAGTCAAATTATTTTTCAAAATATTGGGATAACGTCATATTATGTAACTGGGACATCAACAGGACCTCATGCTTTTAATATAGTAAAAGTTGAAGATAAATATTATTTATATGACTCAACAGTTGCTAGTACTATAAATAGTGAAAGTGATAATTTTTATAAAGGCTTAGAGCAGAAATATCTAAGTAGTTTTAGTATTGATAATCAAAATTTATATCCGACATTAAATACAGATGAGATTTTCATTAATGGGTAGGTAAGGATATTTAATTAACTTATTATTGAATAATGTAACATAATATGTTATAATTTGCTGACAATTAATTTATTTACATGGAGGAAAATATGGAAAAAGTATATATATTTGGACATAGAAATCCTGATACAGATTCTGTAACAAGTGCAATAGCGCTAGAATATTTAAAAAAATCTTTAGGATTATATGCCGAAGCTAGAATTTTAAGTGAATTAAACGATGAGACTAAGTTTGTCTTAGATAAATTTAATATTAGACATCCAAAATATTTAAACGATGTAAAATTACAAATAAAAGATATTATTTATCATAAAGATTTATGCCAGCTTGATACTTCATCAATTGAAGATATATATAATTATATGTATCAAAATAATACTACTGGTGTACCAATAATAGATAATAATAAAAAATTTATTGATATAGTAACAGCTAAAATGGTATTAAAAGAAATCTTTAAAAGTGATGATGATAATTTATATACTTCATATAATAATATTTTAAAAAGTTTATTAGGAAAAGAAATTTTAAAATTTGATGATGAAATACGTGGTCATGTAACAGCCGTATCTTATAAAAGCACAACATTTTTAGAAACTTTTAATTTTACTAATGATGATATCATAATAGTTGGTGATAGGCATAGTATTATTGAAGCAGCTGTTATGAAAAAAATTAAACTTTTAGTAATTACTGGTAATGGTCAAATAAAGGAAGAACACATAAATATAGCTAGAATGAATGGTGTAAATATTATTAGAACTCCGTTTAATACTTTTAAAACAGTAAAGAAGATATTATTAAGTAATTATATAAAAAATTTAAAAACTGAAAATAGACCATATACTGTTTTAGAAAATGATTATTATGATGATTTTGTTGAAAAAACAACAAAATTAGGATTTAATAATTATCCTGTTATCGACAAAAAAAATATTTGTAAAGGATTAATTAGAATAACTGATATAAATAAAAAGAATCGTAAAAAAGTTATTTTAGTTGATCATAACGAATCAGAACAAAGTGTTATTGGTCTTGAAGAAGCTGATATTTTAGAAGTTATTGATCATCATAAAATAGGAGATATTTCTACTAATAATCCTATTAATTTTAGAAATATGGCTGTTGGAAGTACAAATACAATTATCTATCATTTATTTAAAGAAAATAGAGTAGAAATACCTAAAACAATAGCAGCGTTAATGTTAGCCGGAATAATATCTGATACGCTAGCTTTGACAAGTCCAACAACTACAGAAAAGGATAAAGAAGTAGCTTTAAAATTAGAAGAAATAAGTGGTTTAAATTATAAAGATTTTGCAAAAGAAATTTTTAATTCTAGCATAAATCTAGAAAATAAAAGTGAATATGATTTAATAACAACAGATATAAAGAGTTTTCAAAATAATGGAAGATCTTTTAAAGTTTCGCAAATAATTACGATGAATACAAGTAAAATCTTAGAACGAAAAGAAAAATTAATCGAAGAATTAAATAAGTTTAAAGAAGTAACTCATAGTGATTTTGTAATATTAATGATAACCGATATAATAAGTAATGGTTCTTATATCTTATATGATAATACACCATTAACCTATAATATTTTACAGCGCTCTTTTAATGAAAATATCTATGAGGGAATGTATTTAAATAATGTAGTATCAAGAAAAAAACAAATAATTCCTTTTTTAATGGAAACTGAATAAATATATTCCTATTGTCTTTTAATTGGCAAGATAATTATTATTATGCTAAAATCAAATAGTACAAAGTGAGTGATATTGTGAAAGAAATTATTATAGATACATTAATTGATTCAATTAAATTAATTCCTTTTTTATTTTTAGCCTTTTTTATAATAGAATTAATTGAACATAAATTTAATAAAAAAGCAAAAAAAATAATAGCTAAATCAGGAAATTATGGACCATTAATAGGCAGTGCCTTAGGATTATTCCCTCAGTGTGGTTTTAGTGTAATGGCAACTAATCTCTACACAACAAGAATCATAACATTTGGAACTTTAATTGCTATTTATTTATCGACAAGTGATGAAATGTTACCAATTATGTTGTCCAAAAATACTGATTTAAGTATAATTTTGCAACTTTTAAGTATAAAATTTATTGTTGGTGTGCTTTCTGGAATTTTGATTGATTTCATTATAAGAAAGAAAATCAAGAAAGTTAAATTAAACTATCATATTTGTGATGATGAAAATTGTCATTGTGAAGAAGGGATTTTTTTATCATCATTAAAACATACTTTTAATACAATTTTATTTATCATTATAGCAACTTTTATCCTAAATACGACAATTCATTATTTTGGTGAAGAAAACATAGAAACTCTTTTTTTAAAAAATAACATATTTGCACCATTTTTATCTAGCTTATTAGGTTTAATACCAAACTGCGCTGCTAGTGTAATTATAACAGAATTATATTTAAATAATGCAATATCACTTGGTACAGCAATTGCCGGTCTATTAACTGGAAGTGGTTTGGCTATTTTAGTATTATTTAAAACAAATAAAAATTTAAAAGAAAATTTTATAATATTACTAACAATTTATGGAATAGGGGCTTTAATTGGTACGTTTATTGAAATCTATCAGATATATTTTTGAACATTAAACACCACCAATTATCCCTTTTTTTCTTAAATATAATTTTCTTAAAAAATCTATTGGAATTACTGTAGATGCCATTAAAATCATAACTTGTAATTCTTTAAAATTAAGTCCGATAGTTCTAAATAAATCACCACCAAAATAAATTAATAAAATTTGTATTAATGTAATTAAAATTACTATTATAAGAAAGACTTTATTTTTTAATATATTAGATAGTATATTTAACCTATGAGTACGAGCGTTAAAACTATTAAATATATCTATAAAAATAAATAGTCCAAAAAAAGCTGACATTAAATATTTAGGATTATTACGATAAATATTCATAAAAATAGGTAATTTCAAAAATAATATACAAATTAGAAAAGAATAAAAACCAGTAAAGAAAATTTCTCCAAACATATAACTATTTATAATAGATTCATTTCTTTTCTTAGGAGGCTCTGTCATATATTCTAAAAGAGGTGGCTCAAATGCAAAAGCTAAACCGGTTAGTGTATCCATAACCATATTTACCCATAACATTTGAATCACTGTGACTGGAGTATCAATCCCAATAAATGAACCTATAAAAGACAATCCTATTGCAGATAAATTAATAGTTAACTGACATATAACAAATTTCCTTATACTTTTAAATATTGTTCTTCCATATAAAATAGCTTTGGAAATTGATAAAAAATTATCATCTAAAATAACAATATCGGAAGCTTCTTTAGCAACTTCTGTTCCACTTCCCATAGCAAATCCAACATCAGCATTTTTTAGTGCTGGTGAGTCATTAACTCCATCTCCAGTCATTCCAACTACTAAATCAATACTTCTAGCAATTTTTACTAATCTTGTTTTATCTGATGGCAAACTTCTAGCAACTATTTTTAAATTTGGTAATATTTTGATAATTTCTGAGTCAGTCATTTTATTTAATTCATTAGAAGTTATTACTAAGTCATTCTTACTTTCTAAAAGCTTAAGTTCTTTTCCAATAGCAATAGCAGTATCTTTATTATCTCCAGTAATCATAACTGTTTGAATACCAGCTTTTTTAACTAAACTTAATCCTTCTATAGCTTCTTTTCTAATATCATCTTTAATACTTACTATTGCTGTTAAAGTCAGATTATTAAATGTTTCTTTATACGGATTACCAGTAGCTAGTAAAATTACACGTATACCATTCTTTGTAGTATTTTCAATATACTTTTCAATTTTACTTTTATCTACTAAACTTTCTTTAATACCATTAGAATTATAAAAATAATTACAAAAGGGCAATATTACTTCGGGAGCACCTTTAATTAATTTAATTTTTCCATTATAATCAATTATCGTTGATGAATATTTTTTTTTGCTATCAAATTGTTCTGATTTTAATTTAATAATATTTTCACTTAATTTTGTATGAATAAAAGAAAATAATGCTCGATCTGTTATATTTCCTCCAACAACTTTGTTATTATCATAAAAGCTATTTGTATTACTAAGAATACTTGTACTAAAAATATTATAAAATTTTGGATATTTTAAAATATCTTCTTCTGTATAATATTGTTTCAAAGAACCATCAGCAACTCCTACCACTTCGAGCTTTCCTTTAGTAAGAGTTCCAGTTTTATCAGTAAATAATATGTTTATATTTCCAGCCGTTTCAATTCCAACTAATTTTCTAACTAAAACATTGTTTTTTAACATTCTTTTCATATTTGATGATAATACTAAAGTAATCATCATAGGAAGTCCTTCAGGTACTGCAACTACTATTATTGTAACAGAAAGTGTTAAAGCATATAAAAGATAACTAGAGATTAGTGGAATATCATATAATGTTTCTTTTATTAATTCAATATTAAAATTATTTTTAATAATTATTACAGAAAACAAATATGAAAAAGAAACTAGTACTGCTCCTATATATCCTATTTTACTAATAGTAATAGCTAAAGAACGAAGTCTAGTTTTTAAAGGACTTTCAGGAGCATCTTCACTAAGTTCTAAATTCATTTTTCCATATACAGTATTATTACCAACTTCAGTAACTTTCATTATTGCTTTTTTTGAATAAACTGTTGTACCTCTATATATTTTATTTTCTTCAGTTATGTTTTTATTAACAGCAATTTTTTCTTTTTCTTTTGCTTCACCATTGAGCATAGATTCATCAACAGTTATTTCTCCATTAACAATAATTCCATCTGCTGGTATTTTATCTCCTGATTCTAGAATAACAAGATCATTTTTGACAATTTCTTCAATAGATATAAGTATAACTTTTCCATTCCTTATAACTTTATTTTTAATTTTTGAAGCTTCTTCTTGTAATGATTTAAAGGCTTTTTCACTTCCATATTCGGAAATGGAAGATATAAAAGATGTCATAAAGACTGCAATTAATATTCCAATTGTTTCATACCAATCAAAATCCTTAATTAAAAATACTATTTTAATTATTAATGCAATTAAGAGAATCTTTATTATTGGATCACCAAGTGATTCAGCAAATAAATGCCCAAAACTATTAGTTTTAATTTCTTTTAAAGAATTATTTCCATATTTACGACGATTTTGTAAAACTTCTTCTTCGGTTAGTCCATTTAAATCTTTCATATCTTCCTCCTAAATTAATTTTATGATTAAGTAAATTAAGATATTAAAAAAAATGAAAATATTATGTTAAATAAAAGTACTCTGAATATGTATAATTTGCATTTTTTATTGAAATGTGATATAATATAACACAATTTGAAAAGGGGGAAATAAAATGACTTATGAAAGCTGTGATTTATTATCTGGAAATAAAGAAAAGATGAGAAGAGTAAAGGCAAGTTTAAATAGAAAAGATAGGCGAAATTTAAGAGAAATATATCGAATAGAGAATGAAAAAGGAAAATTAGAAATTGCATTGGACACTGCCAGAAAATTGACTAATGCTACAACTGCAATTACAGCTATTCCTGTTGGTACTAGCGCTATTATGGAAGTAACAAGCTTAGCTCTTTCCTTTGGTGCTATAATAATACTTGCATTTAATTCTGGAATGGAGCAAACTGAAGAAACTAGTAGAATACTAAATTCAATTAAAGCTTCTATCAATGGAAGAACTGATAATATGGTAGCTTGGGGAAATGTTTTTGTAAAAGGTTTTCCACCATTTTTGTTATCGGCTATTTCAAGAATTAGTATAGGTAATATGCTAAAACATATACAAAATAGAAAGGAAACTAAAGAAGAAAGAATAACGGATAAAATCATAGAGAATGATGATATAAGAACAATTATTGAAGATATAACTGTAAATAGACAAGACTTATCTTTAAATTTTATAAAAGAATTTTTATCTAGTGTTGATATAAAGGGTAATAGTAGAGAATTTAATATGCAATTGTTATCAAATTTAGCTGAGTATAGAACAGCAGTATTAAAAGAAGAAAGAAATGAAGGAAGCAAAGAAGATACAGAAAGTAAATTTATCGATTTTATTGGCTTCCTAATGCAATCTAGAATTATTGATGGAGCATCGCAAGATTTTACTGATAGCCCATATGTAAGAGATTTGATAAAAACATATGGTGACTTAGTCCCAATTGAACAAGAAGGAAAAAGTAAATTTAAAATTTTTAGGTGTAGAAAAGGAGGATAATTGTCAAATAGTGTGTGTAGATACAAAAAAGTGATAATTATTTATAAAGTCAATGCGTTAAGCATTGGCTATTTTTTTGATTTTTAATAAGC
>CASEVQ010000006.1 GCA_949291455.1 uncultured bacterium | reverse complement strand
AGCATTATTTGTTGCATATTTTAAATTCTTATTATAATATAATTTATTATCTTAATCTGTAGGTGATAATTTTGAATATATTACATAATAAATATCCATATTTTGCAACATTAACTGAAATAAATAATATTTTTATACCAAATTCTACAAATTTTAATATTCGTGAATTCTGTGATGAAAAATTAAAATTTTATGATGATATGCTAAAACTTTTTTTTGACAAATTAAATAATTTAGATAATAGTGAATATACAGAAGAAATGCTGCTTTTGCTCCTAAATACTGTTGCTAATTTAATTATGTATCAACCATTTTACGATGGGAACTCTAGAACAGCTAAACTTTTTATGAATATATTATTAAATAGATTAGGTTATGATTTTTCATATGATAGTAATAGCCTTATTATTCCAACATTTTATAGTGGAGAGGAAAAATGTGGAGTAGAAGACCTAAAAAAATTTAAAAATAATGTAAAATTAAAAAAAAGATAATTAAATTTTGTAATTAATTATCTTATTTATATAAAAAAATTATTATCAGCTTTTATTTAATGATAGACTTCAAAATAAATATTAACTCATCAGTAGTAATTTCATGATTTTCAATATCAAAATAATATTCATTATATTTAAACTCTGTAAAATAAATATCTTCACTTTGATAAACGATTAACTTGTTATCATTTATATTAGATTCTTTAACATCATCAATATCAAAAAAATAATCTCTAATAGATTTATTTGTATTAGAAAATGTTATTTTAATTTTTCTATTATTATCCAAATTAAAATATTCATATACATAAGAATCTAAAATATTATATTCATTGTTAGAATCATTTTTAGTATAAACACCATATCCATAAAATTTATCCAAATCTTTAGGAATATTAATATTATTGAACATATCATTCCATGGCAAATTAACACTATTTATTTCTTCAAATTTTATATCAGCATCAAGTTTAGTTAAATCAAACTCATTAATTTTATTTATAATTATATTTGAAGTAACGTCAGAATATATATAATTGGCTTGTTGGTTATTTATAAATATGGTAATACCAACGATTGCTATTACAAACAAAAAAGTAGCATACTGTAAAAACTTAATCATATTTTTTTTAGTCTTCTTTTCACTTTTTAAAAGTATTTGATTTCTTATTTTATTCGCATTAAATTCATTATCAAATACATCTTTCATTATTTGTTTATTAGACATTTTACTCACCTTTACCTTTCATTAAAGAATTAAGCTTGTTTAATGTTCTATATAAATAATTTTTTACATTTGATTCATTAATATGAAGTTCTAAAGAAATGTCTTTTATATTGTAATCCATATAATAATATAAGAAAAAAATTTTTGCTATGACTGCTTTTTGTTTTTTTAAATATCTCCAAATAAAATTTATATCTTGTTTTTCAATTATTATCTTTTCTATATCTATATTAGCATCAAGTGTATCAACTAAATTAATGTCTTTACTGTCTCTAATACCAGAAAACAATGATGTTATCTTAACTTTGTAATTAAAACGATAATAATCTTTTATTTTATTCTTAGCAATTCCTATTATATAAGATTTATTTAATTTAATATTTTTATTACCTAATTTTTTTAAAACATCTAAATAAACGTTTTGAATAATATCTTTTACATCATCAATATTAGAAGTGTTGATTACAATATGCTTTAAAACATCTTGATATGTATCGTAATATAATTTATCAAATGTATTTAAGGTTTCTTGATTGACAATTTTGCTCACCTCATTATTACAGTCGTATCTTTTATCTAAAAAGTTTCAAAAAAACTGATAAAAATTAATTTATCAGTCTTCAATAGCAATTTTTATTAAATATATGTATATTATTGAATGAATATTTTTTCTAAAAAAAAGATTTTCCTATTAAATTTATAAGGAAAATCGAACATTCTTTGGCAGGGAATGTAAGACTTGAACTCACGACATCAGGTTTTGGAGAAATTATTAAATCACATCCAAACACCTTGAACCCCCATAAATCCAAGTAAAACGACTTATAACAAACACATAAATAAATCATTTTACTTGGGCTTATTGGATTGGTTTGCCACCATAATTGCCACCAGACCACTCTCAAACAAACAACAATGGTCTTTTGGACTATTATGCCACAATTAAGAACCCCAATGCCCAATATTTGACTTGGTATAAATATTATATCATATTTTTTTATACAACAACTATTAACAAATTAATTTTTAAATTGTGTTGAATTATCATATTGTTCTATATCTTCTATTTTAGAAATATCATAGAAATTTCCATTAGATAAATCATTTAACATTTTAATGAAAGTTTCGATATTTTTATCAGGTAGTGAATTTATTAACGATGCAATATCTTTTAAATTAGGATCTTTTTCAAACATATAATTTCTAACTATGCCAACTGCACTTGATAAATATGAAGAATCAACTGCTCTCCCATAAATTTATCTAAATTATAATAAATATTATCCGTTGATGTTATATTAATTTCAGTTATAATTGAACAAATTCAGTATATCTGATTTATTATCCTCAACTGCCATCATTGTTTCCATATAATCATTTATTTTTTCACATTATTATACATTTTGACATAATTACATTTATATAAATTAATAATTTTGAATTATTATAAAAAACTTATTGACTGTATTTTTAGATTTTTTTTATTATGTATTAATAATAAGTTTTTGTCATTATATTTTTATTTAATGCAGTAAAAGAAGGCAATTACTAAATTAATCATTTAATTTCATAACTGCCACTTTATTTTATTTTAATAAATACCAAATTTTTTCTTTTTGTATAACTACTAATATTTTAATTTTAAGATGGCATAGTTAATGCCGCTTCATATGCTAAAAAGTCATCAGGTGTTGCAAAAGCTATATCCCAATTGATAACATATTCACTATTTGAATATGAACCAAGAGGATTTACTATTAAACGATAATTTTCACCATTAAAGTCATATTCTAATATTGTGCTTACTGAATCTCCAACTTTATATCCACAATGCGTCATAAAGTCTTCCACTAAATCAACTTTGCTTACATAGTCACTTTTAAGTTCAAAACTATCAATAGCCTCAACTTTAGGTAATCTTAAATTTTCATAAATTTTTTGATTTTGTTCTTCAGTATTTTTTGAAAAAAGTTCATTTAAAACAGCCATCATAGCATCATAAGTTGCTTGATCATCATTCTTAAAATAAGACACACTATTGCTAACTAAGTACAATGTTTTAAGCAAAACTAATTGTCCTGAAGGATTGTATATAAGTCTTATATTTAAGTTATTAAAATGACTATTTCCATTATAGTCTCCTAGACTATCTTTGTTATTTTCTGCATTTCTATCGCTCCATATTAATATACGATAAACTGAATATCCTTGACTACTAAAAGTAGTTCCTTCTAAAGTGTTCGCATCACTTTCTACCATGTATGCATAATATCCAGGATATTTATCGTTAAAATTATCTACAAAATTTTGTATTGCTTTAGCATCTTTAAATCCTAAATCTGTAACTGTTTTTTGTTCATTATTATTTGTATTATTGTTTTGATTTTCTTTATTACCACATGCAGTAAGCGAAAACATCATTACTAGCATTAGAGTTAAAATCATTATTTTTTTCATAATATATCTCCTCTCTTTTAAATTGTTTTTTTGATATTTATTAATTAGCATTTTTGTTATTCTCTATTATATATTTATATATTAATTTTTTAATCCATAACTATTCCACCCCATTCTGTTACTGTAAATCCACTTCGTTCTATCGGACTAATTATTGGATCTTTAAAAGTGCCTAAATCACTAGATACCGGAGCAAATAAGAACCATACTCGGAAAATGGTATTAGGTATTGGGGTAATTTCCATAGGCATTAGTGCATCTATTGTTGCTGTATGCTGTGGATACATAACATATGATACATTATTTTCAAGCTTTGTACACCAGAAGGTAACAAAGTCTTTTGTTTCTTGCTCGTTAAATTTATATTTTGTTGCAATTTCAGTTAATTGTTCTTTTTTTGTTTCTGGTTTTATAATCCAACCTTCTTCTTTTTGCATATGTAATGTTGAAGTGTCTGATTCATAGAATAAATATCCATATTTTTTTCCATCTATTAAAAGATTTCCATTTGGTTTTGCTGTTGCATGCCAAAAATCTTTGTATTCCGGTATGACAGTTTCAAGCAATTCTGGATTTTTAAATCGAACAATTATCTCTTCTTCTTCAATTGGATATAAATAAATATTTGGTTTAATTGCCGTTTCTAAAACTGGAAGTGTTCTTGCATCACCAGGTCCGGTTTTCTTTTTTGTATCTGCTTTAAATAAATCAGAAAACTTTTTCCATAAACTATCCCATGACTTGTTAACTAATTTACTAAGATCTTTAATAAAATTTTTTGTAAAGTAATCAAAAATATCTTGTGATAATTTTTTAATAATATTTAATTCTCGTAAAAATTTATTGTTTTGTTCATTTATAGTTGGTAATGGTCTCGTTAAAGCTCCATGACTTCCATCTTTGTCGGGGCCTACAATATCTTGCGGTGTAAATGTGTTTGACATCATCTTATAAGCTATATTATCACTATATTCTGTTATTCCATCTAAAAGATCTAGAGGTTTATTGGTGTGAGTATTCATATAATTGGTAAATACATCATTACCCATAAGTTCTAGCATATTACTTACTGCTGCATCCGCGGCACTTGCTTGTTTTATATTTGATGTTCCAAGTCCCATTCCTTTTAAAGTATAATGTGTCCATCTCATAAACGAATGAGTGTGTTCTGAATTGGTAAAGGTAGCTATATTTTCTGTTGTATTAATATATTTGTTTGCCTTATCCACTAGATTATTATAGTTAATTTCATTACCGTGGCTTATATTTTCTCTTGCATCCTTTAGACTATCAGAATTTCTACCAAAATTTTTAATAGCATCTGTTATATCATTTAAATTTGTATTTTTAATTTCATCTTTTATTTTGTTTTGAATAAATGGTTTAACTGCATCAACTGGTTTCATATTATTAGTAGATGTAGAATTATCACGTGGTTTAAAATTAAATGAATCACATAAATTTTGCCATTCTTGTTTTAAATCTTCTGCAAAATTTCCTGTGTTAGCTCGATCATGAACTCGCCATTGACTAGATGCGGTATGTCCATCAACATTTGAATTAGTTGAATTTACAAAATCTCTATGAGCACTACCTAAAGTTTGGGCATTGGCGTTTGCTATTGAAAAGAAAAAAGTACTAAATGATGCAATAATAACTAATAGACAACTTATTTTTTTTCTTAATAGTTTATTTTTCATTCTTTACCCTCCTTAATTAGAGTTTTATACTCTGAAATGGAGTCAATAAGTTCTTCATAGCCGCCTTCATTTTTGGCACATTTTAAAGCATAATCAAGATATTCTAAACTTTGATTAGTATCACCTAATACATAAGCAGTTAAAGCATAATAGTAATTAGCATATGGATTATCTGGTTCCATCTCCAAAGTCTTTCCTAAATAATATGCCGCTTGAATGTATTTGTCTGTTTCATAACATGTGTAACCAGCCATATACATAAAATATGGTTCAAATGGATAATCATATGCTGCATCTTGGGCAATATCACAAATCGTATTATTTACTTTACCTTTGTATTGAAATAATCTCGCTCTTAATAACATTTCATAACTTTCTTTGTCTTTATTTTTTATTTGAGATAGCATATTTGCGGCGTTGTAATTATCATCTTGAGCAAGTAATAGTTTTCCTTGTAATTTTATTTTTTCATTACAATATGGTAACTTATTTATAATATTTTTTGCTTCATCATATTTTTCATTTTCAATAAGATTTTCTATTTGAGCAATTGTTTTAACATCTGGAATACGATTTTTTTCATAATATTCTTCTAATATTTCTTGGTCTATATCTACCGCATCACTAAATACTAATGTTGATGTGTTTCCCAAAATAGTACAAAGTAACAAAGCTATTATAGATGCACCTAAACAAAATTGAGGCATTTTTCCATTAAAACCTTTTACAAAAAATTGTATTCCTATAAATGATGTTACCAATAGTAATAATCCTATAACTTCAAATAATGTAAAACCATTTATTAATATAAATATAAAATTTATTGCCGTAATAATTATAATTATTTTTTTTATCATGTCACTTACCTCCTTGATCATTATTGTTCAAAAGAGAATCCGTGCGTTCTTCATACATAGCATGTTTGGTGTTATTTAAAAATACACTTATATATACAGCAATTCCCCGTTCATTTATCGTAGGTGAATAATTTAATTCATCAAGTACTAAATCCATTTTTTCAATTGCTTTTAATGAACTAGTATAATCTCCTACTCCTTCATATGCTTCAGCAAGTTCTATGTATGCAAAAGCATTTAAAGGATCTAATTCTAAACTTTTCTTTAAATCATCTAATGCTTCAGAATATTGAGATAATTTATTTTCATAATACCCTCTTTCATAAAGAGCATATGGAACATTTTTATATTTATCAATGATTTCACTTATCATTTGAATACCTTCATTATAATCTTTAGATGCTCTAAATTTAAGATATGTACCAATTATCAAATCATCTTGTAATTTTTGTTTTTGCTCTTCACTAAATTTCGATGAATAAAATTCTTTGTATCCACAAAATTGAGAATTTGGAGCATTGTAATAACCAAATATATATTCAAGAAATACTCCAATTCCTGCATCAGCTTCTGCAATTTCTTCTGCATCTTTAGATGTTTTAATTGTGTTTGCTAATCTTAAAGCACTTTCAATTGCTACATCAGCATCACGAGGTAACATTCCAATTGCAAGATAACTGTTGTTTGCCACATCATCAGGATTTTTTTTAGCATATTCTTGAGCAAAGTCTAATGCTTTATCATATTGTCTGTCATTGTGTAGTAAAGATATTTTAATCATATCTGCTTCAAAGTTGGTAACTTCAGGGAAAAAACTATCAAAAAATTCAAGGGCTTTTTTACTTTTCGAAGTATTCATATATATTCTTGAAATAAATAATTTTACAGCCAAAATCTTATCGGTTTCCTCTTCAGTAGTATTTTGTGTAATCATTTGAGCAAATCTATTTAATATATCTTCATCTATATAATTTCCACCTGCTTCAGTAGTGTACCACATAATCTCAGTTGCATAGGTTTGTAAATAAAAATCATCAGGATATTTATTGGCAAGATCACATGCTATTTGAACTGCTTTTGTACTAGTATTTCCTTCTCGTAATAAATAATAATATGCTTCAACTATACTACGTCTTTCTACTAAACGATCCGCTATAGTTATTGCTTTTTCTAAATCAGCAATTTCTTTTTCACTCAAAGTATTTGGAAATACAAAACGTTTTTGAAGTATACCACGACTTACTAATTGATGTAACGCTTTGCGTTTATCTTTAACGCCTTCAAATGAAATTAAAGCTTCAAGTAAATAATCTGTATCAACTTCTTTATTAATAAAATGTTTTATATAGCCTTCTGGATTATCTGTTGCTAATGCCGAAAGCAAAATTATTTCCGCATCGGTTTCATTGGTATTTAATGTTTCATGTAAAAGATTTTCATCATAAAGATATCCTTGCCATGCAGCAACAAGTGTTTTAGCATAATCATAATATATTGAAGCAGTTATATAATCATTGTTAGCAAATGCCTCATCACCAATTGCTATACAATCATCTATTGAAGATATTGCTAAATATCCTCTATTTGAGCCATCTATATTTTTAGGATTAGTGTGAATATTGTAAATGCAAGTAATCATAAATCCAACGAAAATAACAAAATATATTGAATCTACTACTAATCCTGGTTTAATACGTTTTTCTTTAAAGTCTTGGTTTTTGTATTCCTTATCTTTTTGATTTTTAATAAGATTATGTTTAGTTTTTTCCTTTTTAACTTTTCTTTTTAATTTATCTGTTGGTTCAGCAATTTCTTTTATTGCTAATTTAAAAACCGGAAGTAATATTAACCATTGTATAGCAACAATAAATATATTTATTATAAACTGTCTAGATAAGGGAATAAATATTTCCATGTTAAATAACCAATTGGATAATAATGCACCGACTTGTTTTGATATAAAATAACAAATGATTGATATTAAACTTAATTTTATATGGTGTATTAAAAATGACATTGCTGAGTCTTTTAAAAATAAGTCTTCTTCATTTAATTTCGAAGAAAGAGCAAGTCGATAGATAACTGGTATAAATAATAATGTTTCAATAAATGATACAAATATATATACCGACAACGGCATTTGTGATAAAGACATTGTAAATAACCATTCAATCATTATATAAATTGCAAGTATTGGTAAAACTCCATTTAATAATTGCTTTGGTAATTGTTGTAATCCTTTTTTATAAGTATAATCTTTATTTAAAGAAAATCCTAATGCAATACTAAAAAGTATCCAACCAATTAATAAACCTAGTAATTGTGTAAAGAAAATTCCTATTTCACCTAAAAGTGATCCTTTAATAATTACTACAAGTGCTGAAATTATAGTGGGACATACTGTTAATCCAAATAAGGATATATATAACCATAACCCTCCCTTGTAGTTGAAAAACGAAAGAAGCTTTTTCATGTGTGCTCCTCCTTTTGCTTTTTAGTAAATTATATTAAAAAAAATAGTGCTTGTATAGTTCGTATGTGTGCCAATTTTTAATTAAATGATAAAAAAGTTTCTAGAATAATTATTTTATATAAAAAAATGATAACATTTTTATCATCTTTTAAAATTAATTTATCGTAAAATTAATGTAACTTTGAAATAATCCATGACGTGTTTTAGTGTCGGTTTTTTCATAAATCGAAGTAACATATCGTTGAACCATTCTTCTTGATATATATAAACTTTCAGCAATTCCTTGTAAATCATCATCAGTCATAAGTAGTTTTTCTAATACTTCTGTTTCACGAGGTGTAAGTAAACAATGTTCAGCATATAATTTTAACCTCTCTTGTGGTATCATTTCTAATTTGTTAAATTGCTTATTTATTTGTTTAGAATAATTAACTGTTTTACTAATAAATGGTAATAATACAAGCATAATTAAAATTGATAGTAAGCAACTTATTGTAGCTAATGCAATATTTCCTACAACATTATATATTTTTATCGCTGGTATTATTGTTGCTGCAACTGTAAAACTACGAATAATTCGTCCCATACTTGCCCATAACTCAGGGCATTTACTGTTCGGAGCAAAATCAAGAAACATTATAGTAAAAAATATCACATAAAAACCACTATATAAATACATTAATGCTGTCCCCGCAAAATAACTAATTTCTTCAGATAAGAAAAATATGCAAATTGATGATAGTAATATTGCACAAAGTGTTGCAAGTGGTAAATATATTCTACTTTTTGTATCTGCAATAAATCCAGCAATAATTAAGCCTAATGCATAAAATAATCTTACTCCATTATATATGTCATATTCTTTTGTAGCATTAAATGTTGTCAATACACTATCAATCATTCCCGCAACAAGACTCATTAAAATAACTGCAATTATTAATGCTTTAATCATTTTATCATTGTTTTTTATATTAAATAAATTTGTAGTTGCATTTTTATTGTTTATATCTTTTGAATTTATAAGTATATAGCATATAATACATATAATACTTAATAATATACTTATTATAAATATAATTGATTGTGGCATTAAATTTTGAACAATATATTGTAAAATAATTGCTATACCCATTCCTATACCAATTACTCTTCCTGTATATTTGCTATCTTTAAAATTTATTGCCATTATATAATATACATATGAACTTATGTGACCCATTAATAATAGTGCTAATATTGAACTTGTTAAAAAAACAATAGGTTGGTTAGACAATGCTAATATAATATTTACTAAAAGGCTTAGTGGGCAATTAATAAGCATTATTATTTTTTTTAATTTTTCTGATTTATAAATTTTACATAAAAATGAAAAGGATAAAAAGCCTAATCCTGTAAAAACAAGACCTAATGTATATACCATATTTACAATATTACAACCCATAATTTCAACACTACGTTCATTTACAAATGATTCAATCAACATAAACGCATAAAAGCAAGAAGAAAAACAAACACAACAAATAAAATTTGAAAATTTAGATTTTAACTTTTCTATCATATCAATACCCTCACACTTATTATTTTTTTCTTCCAAATGTCTTGAATAATAACCGAAAAATAAAATTAATTTCTTTTGCGCTTTAATTCTTTAACAATTAGTAGTATAAACTCATCTTTCTATCAGTTGTTCATTATCTTTACGATAAACAAGGGAAAATAAACTAGTTTCAAGCCACCCCATACTTATCGAACTATATTTTTCTTATAATTAATTTTTAAAAATACACATGATTGCTTATAAATTACTATTCATCAGTTTATTCTTTAAATATTATACCATAAAAAAGCAGATAATAATATTTATTACCTATTTATTCACATTTAGCACCCATTTATTCATATTTATAAATAGTTTTTCTATAAAAAATTTGTTCCTCTATATCTCCTTCAACATCATCTTCTAAATAATTGCCTAACAAATTAACAAAATTTTCTAATTCTTTTTCAATTTTTGGTGGTAGAGCAGAGCCATAGTCTTCATATAAAGCCCTTATCGTATGATAAATTACCAATTGGTATTCATTAATTTCAATCGTTACTTCCTTCATAATTCCATCCTCTCTATGTGAATGTTAACTCTTTTCTTAATACATAGCAAGTATATTATAGAACAAAACGATTACAAAAAATAAGAAAATAACAAAAGAAAATTTTTAGATAAAAAAACGATTTTCCCTTATAAATCAAAGGAAAAATCGGATAATTCTCTGGCAGGGGTGGAGAGAGTCGAACTCCCGAAGTTGGTTTTGGAGACCAAAATTTTACCACTAAATTACACCCCTATAGGTGCTCTTTAAGAGCAAAATAATTATATCATAAAACTCATCTTTTTAACAAGTTTCATATCGTTTTATATTGATTTAATTTGTTATAAATTTAACATTTTGCCACCAACGGTGCCAACAATAATAACTATAATTTTAACAAATGCTAATAAATTCAAGGGTTAAATGGCATTAAGTCATCAAACAACAAAGGTTTTGGAGACCTGCGTTCTACCAACTGAACTAATTCCCTATAAAATGTAATTATATTTTAGCATTGATAAAAATAAAATTCAATAATTAATTTATGTTTTTTTAAAAAAAGATATTTATAAAAATATATAAATATCAAATATAATTCATACTTAACGTTATTAGTTTTTATGGAATAAGTAGTAGTTGATTAATGTACAATATATCACTAGTTAAGTTGTTTAACTTTTTAATTGCATCTACAGTTGTATTAAATTTTCTTGAAATACTATATAAACTATCATTTGGTTGAACATAATAATTAATATATTCAGATGTATTTGGTATATATAAAATCTGTCCTAATTGTAATACATTTGTGGATAAGTTGTTATATTCCATTATATCATCAACAGTTGTTCCATATTTTTTGGCAATGCTGTATAATGTTTCATTATTCGTTACAACATGTTTTATATCGTTTTCATTTATATTATTATCAGGATTATTGTCAGTGTTTATATTGCAGTTTTTTGGTAATTTTAATTTATCTCCTGGTTGAATTATAGTAGTTTGTAAATTATTTATTTTTACAATATCATCAACTGTAATGTTACAATTGTTAGCAATTTTCCAAAGACTATCACCTGGCAAAACAATATATGTAATAGTATTTGTTTCTTCAGCGTTAGTAGGTATTAACAATTGCTGTCCTATAACGATAGCAGTTGTTGTTAATTGATTAAAATCTATTAGATCATTAACTGATACATTGTACTCTGATGCTATTTTATACAACGTATCACCTTTTTTCACAGTATATACTATATAATTTTCTGGCAATGTTATGTCTGGATTTATTGTTGGAATACTTAATGTTTGCCCAACATTAAGTAAATTAGATGTTAAGTTATTTGCTGCTTTAAGTTCATTTACTGTTATTCCATATTTGTTAGCAATGCTATATAAACTATCACCTTTTTTTACTATATAGATGTTACTATCTATTCCTGGTGTTGTTGGTATATATGGAACTCCAATATAATTAGTAACTGCTTTTACTACTGCCTCACCATAGTCTAACAAATTATTTTGCAATTTATACAAATCATTTTTATTGTCTATAAAGCCATATTCTATTAATACTGGCTCTGTATTTCCCGTCAATCGTTGTATAAAGTAATAGTCTTTAGATGGATCTTCTGGTAATCTTTTTTGATAGTAAGATCTTTTCTTTTGTCCAGCATTACCAATTTCATCTAAAATTGATTTTGCTAAAGTTTCTTCGTTTCGTAGTGCGTAAACTACTTCTGCACCTTCGCCACCTCGCGATGATCATTGTGTAACTTTTTACAAAAATGGAAGATGATGAATTTCTAGTTCATAATTATCATTTCCCATATCTTTAATAATTTTTTTTGCAATAGTAATATATTTTTTTGTTTTATATGTTTTTAAATCATTTTCAAATTCTTCTAAATTGTTATATCCACATTTAGGAGGTAAATAGTATAAATATATTTTTTCACAATTTTCTATATCTTCTTTATTATAAATAACATTATATAAATAAAATATATAATCCATAGCATGAATATATCCTGCTATATATGCCCCATCAAAAACATTTCCACTTTTTAAATACTTTTTGAGCATATCAGAATAAGTGCTAATAGAATTAAATATAAAATTCGGATTTAAATATTCTCCTGATGTTTTTCTAGCTAAAATTCTCTCTAATGAGTGGATTAATCCATCTTGATATAATATTGAATATATTAATAGAGGTTCTTTTTTTTCTTTAATTAAATTATTGGTGTCTCTATGCACTTTAAGGCATAAATAATAAAGATCTGCTGCAATAGAATAAAGAATGTCTGAATCTAATAAATAATTATCGTCAATTAACTGTTTTCTAATTTTTTCTATAAAATTAGATCCTAATGTATTTATTATAGTTACATTTTTATCTGACAGTTTTTCTCTCATCGATTTATCTGGTGAAACAATATAAAAATGAGGCTTCAATTCACCAAGTTTTTCATCAATAAACTCCCATATTTTTTTAAAATCATCATCTTCTAAAGAATATCCAATAAACACAACTGTTTTTCTACTAAGCAATTCTTTTAATTTTGAACCAATTAAATTTTTGTTCAATTCGCTATAACATTTTTCATAATCATCTTCAGTCATAATTAAAGTTCCAACATTATCTATGCTACCATGGATTTTATATACTTTTCTCTTTTTATCATCTATAAGAGAAACATCCTTATCATATACAATTGGTATACAATTACATTTTTCTTCAAATTGTCTATCCCAATTTGTAGTTATTATATCCTTAATACTATAAATATCAGATAATGGAGAAAAAAACATTTTCATTACATTATCTACCTCTGGAAATGCTTTATAGTAATCAAACCTTTCGTTTATTCTATTAATTAACTTTCTTCTGCCATTTGGTTGATTACAATATTTTGTCATCAATTGAGGGAAAGTATTGTCATAATTTTCTTCTAATTCATCATTTATTTCTGTATATAATGTTGTTTTATATACATTTTTTCCTTCAGTACTTATACCAGCACCAGCAAATATAATCAAATTTTCTCTTTTTATTGCATCAATAATATCATTTGGAATTTCAAAATTATTATTACCACAAAATGCACATAGACATTTCTCATTATGTTTATCTTCAATCATATTCTATACCTCTTACAATAATTCTAAATATTTTTTTAGCATTTCAACTTCTAACTTAGTAACTAACTTAACAAAGTCAGTGTAATTACCAGTAGTATGTGCTTTATCTAACGCCACTATTCATTAAATCTAAATTCATAAGTAATCTTGATGTTCTTCCATTACCATCAACAAATGGATGTATTTTAACCAATTCTCCATGCAATAATGCAGCTTTAATTATTGGATGATATTCGTTACAAGTATTGTAATTAAGTATTAATTTTTCCATTAATTCAGGCAGTTTTAAATAATCCGGTGGAATATGAGTAGCTCCTTTTATAGTTACGTTTTCTTTTCTATATCTTCCAGCATTCTCATTATCTATATCTTTTAAAATTAACTGGTGAATATTTTTTATATTCCATTCAGTTATTGGATTTTTATCTTTTACTAAATCATCTAAATATAAAATAGCTTTCTCATGATTAATTGCTTCTAAATGCTCTTTAATAGACTTTCCACCTACCGTAATACCTTCTAAAACAACTTGTGTCTCTCTTAATGTTAAAGTATTTCCTTCAATTCCATTACTATTATAAGTCCACTCTAAATTAATAGACTCTTTTAAAGATTTCAAAGTTTCTTTTGGTATTGGTCTTTTACTATCTAATTCTTTTTTTAAGCTATCTACTTCATCAAAATAATTATCATCTAAATCAATTATAAATTTATTATCATCTGGTTTAATTATTCTTTTATCAACAGGTTTATCAGCATCAATCGGAATATTCCAACTATTACCTACTTTAACAGCACCTTCAATTCTACCATCTTGTAATAATTGTCTAATTCTTCTTTCGCTAATATTCCATTTTTCAACAGCTTCTTTTGTAGTCATAAACTCCATAATTTTCACCTCTGTTACAATTATACCGCAAACGGTAGTTTATGTCAACTGACTTACTTAATTATTTAAACTATTATATAAAACTAACCCATAATAAATTTATTTTAAAAATTCTAATAACTCTTTTATAAAACTATCTCTATTTTCTTCTATAGCTACTTTTAGCTCATTTAATTCAAAACTAAGTTTTTCCATATTTTTTTTATCATTTTCGAAATATTTAGTATTTTTATCAAAATATAATAATTCATTATACTTTGATAAATCCAACTTATAATCTTTTATTTTATTATTAATAATAAACATTAAAAATAAATAAGTAAAGCCGACATTTCTTAATTCTAAATAATGCTTATTATCATTCGTAAAATATTTCAAACATAGAAATAAAAGCATTTTTAAAAAATAATAATTTTGATACATTAGTAATTGAAATATTTCTTTTTCTTTTTTACTGTTAATTTCTATCATAGTACTTACTATTAAAGTACTATGTGTAAAATTACATAATTTATCATATAATTCTGTTAACATAGATAGTTTTTCTTTACGATTTATATCTTTAAAAGCTGTTTCAGAAATTTCATTCATGTGTGTTCTAAATTTATCAATTATTTCACAAACTCTAGTTTTATCACGTTCAATCCCAAGTGTTGTGAATTCATTATAGACATTCTCATCAAATTGAATCATCATAGCCATCATTACATATTCAAATGAAGATCTTAACAAAGTATTAGCATCAACTAAATTATATATATTTAGATTATATTCAACATTTATTAATGTTTCGTGAGCTTGTTTTAATAAACTGATTGTTTCGTTATGCTTTGCTCTTCTTTCATTATTTAATTTTGAAACATTATAAATACATCCATCTTTCAATGGCCTATGAAATTTTCGATTAATAGCTCTATTAATAGTTTTAATATTTATTTGCATATTATCACCGCCTAAAATTGATAATTACTATTATATCACTGATTTTTAATTTAATTATTTATAATAGAACTAACAACTTGGTACATGTTATTAAATCAACTACTTCTCGACAGCCTGTCGGGAAGTTAATATTTTTACTTATGCACATTGTGTGCATAAGTTTTATAATAGAGGTATAATAAAATTTAATTTTATATTTTTGTTTCAAATTAGATTTAAGTTATTATTTTTTTAAATATTACTTGTACCCAACATGGTCACAAGTTAATATTTACTATAAACTTCCCACCAAGTCGGTGGGAACTTTTTAAAATTTACTAAAAATAGTTAATTGAATTTTTATATTACTAACTTTGTGCCATTCTACCACAAAGTTAATTAGCAACTAAACTTCATTATCTCGCCTTTAAATGTATGAAGTTAGTATAGAACTAACTTCTATGAATCAAATATTATTTAACAAACTGAATTTATAAAAGATTTCAATATTTCTATCTTTATTTATAATTATTTTATCAATGATGGATTGTAATAATTCTCTACTTGGTTTATCAAGATTAATTAATTCTTTAATTTTTTGTTCATATTTTTTAATTTCTTTAGCAGAATCAATTTTCTTTTTGTCTATACTTTGTAATTCTTCCAACCTTGCTTTAGATTGATTTAATAATATTTCTGTTTCTCTAGATAATCTTTTATAAGTATCTTCCGAAATATTACCTTTAAATTTATCATCATATAACATATCAATTTTAGAATTACATTCTTTAATCCTTTTATTTAGATAATTAATTTCTTCCATATTACTTTCTTTTTTACTATTTTTATCATTAACTAATTTTGCTAATGACTTAATATCTAACTTGTCTAAATATTTTTTACAAGTATTTTTTATTGTATCTAGTAATGCTTCTTCTAACTTATCATATGGCATAAAATGTGGATAACATAAATGTCTTCTTGGATCTCTCGAATACCTATTACAATTAACAGTCCAATAATCTTGTTTCTTTCGGTAAGTAACTGTTAAAGTGTTTCCACATTCTTTGCAGTAAATAAGATTTTCAAATAGTCTTTTTTCCCTATTAGACTGTGTTTTAGGTTTTCTTTTAACATTATTTTGTACTTTAAAAAATACTTCTTTACTAACTAAAGGTTCATGAGTATTAGGTACAATTATCCATGCTTCTTTATTAAGTGTTACTTTCTTAGGTGATTTATATGATAATTTAGTTTGAACATTTTGGACCATATCTCCAGTATACATCTGATTTTTTAATATTTTTTTCACTGATGAAATAGACCATATTGGATTAACCTTTTGTTTAGAACCCTCTTTTTTCTTGTATAGACTTGGTGTAGGATATTTACAATCATTAAGATAACTTGCTATATCACTTACACTTGTTCCATTATTTGCCATTTCAAATATTTTTTTCACAATAAATGCAGTTTCTGGATTAGGTAATAAATGTCCTTTATCTTCTGGATCTCTCATATATCCAAAACTAGATTCACTTCCAATAAATTTCCCTATTTCTTTTTTATTTCTTAAAATAGAACGAATTTTTTTTGAATTATCCCTACTAGTCATATCATTAAATACTGATTTAAAAGGTATCATTTCATTACCAACATTATTTAAAAAAGTATCCACCTGATCTAATACAGCAATATATCTAACTTTCTTTAAAAGAAAATATTCATCTACATAATATCCACATGTTACATAATTTCTACCTAATCTAGATAAATCTTTAGTTATAACACAATTAATTCTACCTTTTTCTATATCATCAATTAATCTTTTAAATCCAGGTCTATCAAAATTAGTACCGGTAAATCCATCATCAATATATTCATCAACAAAAGTAAATTCATTTTGTTTTACAAAGCTCATTAATAAATTTCTTTGATTAATAATACTTTCACTTTCTGATTCATAACTTTTATCAGAATCTGATTCAGATAATCTTATATATAATCCTACTCTATAATAACTAGGGTGCTGTAACACAGTGTTATACACGGCTTTTTCTCCTTTCTTTTGTATAACATTTAAAGCCTAGATTCAGTCTATCATTAATATAGCCGTATAACAAATCTACGATTTTACTAAAACGCACATTATATATCCAATTATCAAATCATTAATAGTAGAATTATCATCTTTTTTAAAGGTTTCTTTAATATTAAACATATCTCACCTCTTAAAAAATCTTATGATAAATTCTTGCATATTATTTTAAAACCTCCTAATCTCTTTTACTTATATTCTTTTAATAAATTTTCTAATTCTTCTATTTCTTGTTTAGTTGCTTCTTCTTTTTCAATTAACTTTCCATTCCAATATTCATTACCTAATTTATCTTTATAATATATTTCATTTATCTTATTTTTATTATAATGATTAAAGTTAGATTGAACACTGGTATTCAAATTATTTTTAATATCTTGTATTTCTTTTTTTAATACTTGGTCAAGTGTAATTGTACGCTTTGAATTATTAGTACTTTCTTTTTCATATTTCAACTTTATATAACCAAAAGAGGCGAGATTGTTAATACATTTAGAAATTGTTTGTTTGCTATAGCCATGAACTTTCATAAAATAGCTATTAGTTGCCCAACAATATCCTTTATTATTACACAAAGAAATTATGTGTATTAATAATAACTTTTCTAAAGATGATATTCTATTATCGCTAAATACTGATAATGGTATAATTGGTTTTATATATTCTTCCATATTATCCTTATATAGAATTATAAATAAAATATATCTTTATAAAAGTGCACTTTTACATACTATTTTCCCTAGGTATCTATATCTTACAACAAATAAAAATAAAGTTTAATTGTACGAAATATGAAAAAAGAGTACCTAAACGTACTCCCAATTTAAATTAAATATTAATCATAATAATTAATTACCACAATAGGTTTATAATTAGCAGAAACTACTTTGTTAGCCCAGTCAACCAATTTATTTAAAAACATTATAGAATCTAATTGTGATACATCGATATTATTGTTTTGGTCATGAATTTTTTTCTTTCCTTTGAGATATAACCATAATCCAATATATTTAACATTTTTATATTCTTCTATAAGTTCATCTTTATCGTAGGTTCTAGATAAAAAAGCGTCGATCGTTAAATTTGACTGATCTATAGCATAACAAAAATCTCTAGGGCTACCTACTTTTACAGCATAAATTATTTCATCCTTTTTACCTAAATCTGCTATCTCTATTTTATAAATCAAATCTTTATTTATGTTAACAAGATTTCTATCTAAATTATCATACTGGTATTTTTTACTTAATACTTCATTTATTGCTTTTTCTCTATAAGTTATTTTATTTTCATCTTTCTTTGACTTGTTATCTTTTACGTCAACAAGGTTATTTTCACTTAAATAGTTTTTATACCAAATAATACTTTTATCATCCGCTTTATCATATGGTTTAAATTCTATCAATCTTAATCCGTCTTTAATATTTTGATAAAAATCATCATTATAGTAGTAAATATCACCATCATAAACAACGTAATTTGTATCCTCATAACTAAAATCAAAAGTTACAACTTCTTTTAAAGAACGTACAAAATTACCACTATCAGAAATATATTTTATTTTTATATAATCTAAAATTTTATCGATTTTTATATCATTTTTTTCAATAAAATTTCTCACTACATCAGTACTTAAAATTGATATTTCTTCTTTTTTATTTAAATATGCTAACTCTAACCTAAAATTATCATCAAAATATATTGAACTCCCCAAAACATTCATTTCATCCAATGAAAAATTCAGGTTTTTTATATTTTGCATAAACTCAGAATTTAATGTCTCCCATATTCTAGATTTTAAGTCATCATCAGTCACTTTTACGAATAAAGGTATCGGTCTTTTATCTTCTCTATTCTCAATATTTTTTATTATTGATATAACTTCAGATATATTATCGATATTTTTATCTAAATTTAATTTTAAGGATTTTCCAATAACAATACACTTTCCTAAATTTTCACACTCATCAGGTATAATTTCTAAATTAACAACAGACTCTCCCCTGTCCAAAACAATTATATTTGCATTAGACATAGTTTTTACTAAACTACTAGTACTTCCATTTAAAAACTTTGCTGCTTTTCTTTTTATTTTTGAAACTTCTACACGTTTAGCGATATTCATAGCAAAATCTGTATCACAATACTTTTGCACCAATGAACTGCTCATACCATATGTAACTGCATAAAAGTCCATATCAGAAGATATTAATAATATCCCTTTCAAATTATCTTTATCTATTGTTATATCAACATTAAACTCATTTAATATGTTTTGCCATGATATTTTCGAACTATCGTTTTTACAATAATATAATGACAATTTATAATTATCTACCTGTTTTTCATTATTACTTTTAATGTAATTTTTTATTTTCATTTCTTCTAAAAGCCCTTTTTCATCTTTTACTCTAAAAATATTATACTGCATAATTCCTCCTACTACCAAAAAAGCGCGGCACAAAACCATATTAGCCTGTACTAGCGCCTCTTTTATCCTTATAAATTTTTACTATTCTTTCTTATTACTTTAAATACTTCTTAAATGTATTTTTAAATAATTCTACATTCTCACTTAACCACTCAAAAGCATTATCCCATGATTCAGAATTAGGATCAACATCTAATTTAGAAACCAATTTAATTCTACTTGCTTTTTTATTTTCTAAAGGCATCCATTGTAAATCAAAAGATATCTTTTCATTTATTTCATCTTTATACTTTTCTAATGAATAATACAAATCTTTATTATCATTTATATATAATTCACAAGCAACTTGTTTTTTCTTTGTATTATAAGTTAATGCTAAATTACAATCACTTCTACCTATAAATACATTATACCAATGCTGAGGTAGTGGTTTAATTAAAGAAAAACTAACTTTCTTTTCTTCACAATAGCTTTTAAAATCTTCCCAAAAATTTAATTGTATTGTTGAAGCATTACTCATATTTTTAGATATACTTTTTCTAATTGCTTTTGCCCAATTATTAGGTTTACTTATTATTTGAAATTTAGGAGCAATTTGTGAATCATCAATTTTCCATAATTCAATTTGTACTAAAAATATATTAATATGTTCATCAGAATGTTCATTTAACCAATCAACAGCTTGTTTATGTTCATCTCTTACATCTTTAACTATCCAAATTTGAATATCTGCATCAAATCCCGCTGAATAAACAATTACCTTTCCTAAATGGTCATGGTTAGTCATTTCAAGTTGATTTTCAATTATTATAGTTTTATCTGTTTCTTCTTCATGTGCTTTAATATCAACATTATATCTTCCTGTTGAAGCCTCTGTTTCATCAGCAGTTATATTAAATCCTAATTCTTCGCTTAATAGTTTAATATTATTTTCTTTAGCCAACCATTTAGTAAAATCAGTAGCTTCATTCTTCCATACTTCTCTTAAATTACTAATTTTTTCTAATCTACCTAAATTATAGTTCATTACAAATCCTCCTAATAAATTTGATCTTTTAACTTACCATATTCTTACAATTTAACTCCGCTTGTTTTATTACTGTTTGAACTGCTTGTTCACTCTTATTTGGTGGATAATTATATTTAATTAATAATTTTCTAATTTCCATTCTCATATGCGCTTTTGATGATTTCTTAATATCCCAGTCTATTGTCATATTAGAATTAACAACCTCTACTAATTCTCTAGCAATTTGAACTAATATTTCATCTTTCATTAATTCTTTAACTTCTGGATCATTTCCTAAAGCATCAAAGAAGGCTCTTTCTTCTGATGACAGATTATATTCAGTACCAGATTCTATTTCTTTTTCAATTTCTTTTTTTAAAGCAATCATTTCTTCTATCATTTGTTCAATATCTGCTAAATTAGTTCTTTCATTATAAGAATCAGCTATTTTTTTAAATCTTGTTGAAAATTTTTCCATTAAAATTAAGTTTGTTTGACCTATCTTCATAATATACTCTTTTAATGCATGATTTAATACTTCTACTGCTACATTCTTAGATTTCATTTTAGCTAGTTTATTTAAAATATCATCATTTAACAAACTTAAAGCATTACTTTTCTTTATAGTTCCAATATTAATTAATTCATCATCATTAATTGCATCTTCTAACATTTTTGATACTTTAGAATTTATTTCTTTAACATCTATCTTTCCGTTTCCAGATATTTTAGATATAAAACTTCTAACAGAAATAATATATAGTATTTCTTCTTTTAAATCACGATCTAATTGTCCAGTACAAATTGAATATAGACCCTTGATATCATAGCTATATCTCATAAATCTCTTTTTAGATTCTTCTGTCTCTAAAATAAAATTAGCACCTTCATTAATTAAATCATATTTTCCTCTATTATCTAAAGAAGAAAAATTACTATAATTAAAATGATGAAATAAGTTTCTGATTAATTCAACTTTATCTTTTAATAAAACAACTACTTCTTCATTATCAACTATTTTACCTTGATCTCTTTCTGTATATGTTTTTAATGCTTCTAACAGCCATCTTTTTAAGCCAATATAATCTACTATTAATCCACCCGTTTTATCTTTATAAACCCTATTTACTCTAGCTATTGCTTGCATTAAATTATGTGCTTTCATTGGTTTATCTACATACATTGTTCCAAGACAAGGAACATCAAAACCAGTTAGCCACATATCTACAACAATAGCTATTTTAAATGAACTATTAGGATCTTTAAATTCTGTTTCGTAAATTTGCTTATCACTTTTCGATCCAATAGCAATTTGCATTTCTTCCGGGTCATTATTTGAAGGTGTAATAATCATATGAACTACATCTTTATAATCCGGTCTTAACTCTAATATTTTTTTATACATTGTATAAGCAGCATTTCTTGAATAAGCAACTATCATTGCTTTATTTGCTACCAAATCTTTTCTATCTTCATAATGCTTTAATATATCTTCTACAATCATACCTAATCTGTCTGGGTCTTCTAGTATCTGTTTCATGTTAGCCATTTCAATTTGACTTTTTCTAATTTCATCAGTATCGGCTTTTCCATCTTCTTCTAAAGCATTATAATATTCATCTATGGCTTCAAGAATTCTATCATTTAGACCAACTTTAGCCATTCTAGCTTCATATAAAATTGGAACAGTTGCCCCATCTTCAATGGCTTGTGTCATGTCATAAACATCAATAATATTACCAAATACATTAGTTGTAGAATGGTCTTTTGTTTCAACAGGCGTTCCAGTAAATCCAATATATTTAGCATTTGGTAAAGCGTCATGTAAATATTTTGCAGTACCATATTTTTTTACTGCTTCAAATTTATTCATGTCAAACTTCATTACAGCATCTATTCCATAATGACTTCTATGTGCTTCATCAGCGATGACTAATATATCATTTCTTTCACTTAATAATCCTGTTTCTTCTTCGAATTTTTGAAGTGTTGTAAATATTATTCCACCAGCTATTCTTGCTTCTAAACGTTTCTTTAATCCTTCTCTTGATTCTACTTGTTCAGGACTTTGTCTTAAATAATCACTACACTTAGAAAAAGTCGCAAATAACTGATTATCTAAATCATTTCTATCAGTTACTACTACTATAGTGGGATTATTTAATTCTTTAATCATATTTCCTACATAGAAAACCATGCTAAAGCTTTTTCCTGAACCCTGGGTATGCCAAATAATTCCAGCTTTACCATCTTTAGCCTTTAAAGTTCTATCAATAGCTTTTTCTACACCATAATATTGATGATATGCAGGAAGTATTTTATTATCATCACTGTATAAAATGTAATTATCTATTAAATCCAATAATGTTTTTTTATTAAACATCCCATTAATTAAAGATTCATGTGTATTATTTTTTCTTGTAGCATCATTAATTCCAGTCTTTTTCCACTCATTAAATCTAGAATAATTACAAGTAATAGTTCCAGCCTTAGCACTTACTCCATCACTTATTACTAATATCTGGTTATAATAAAATAAACTTGGAATATGAACATTCATATACCCCTTTAATTGATTATATGCACTTTCTAAATCAACTTCTTCACGTGTCATACTTTTTAATTCAAATACAACTAAAGGCATACCATTAATATAAATAATCATATCTGGTCTTTTAACACTATTTTCGTCTATAGTAAATTGATTAGTTACTAAAAATTCATTATTATTAATATTATCAAAATCTATTAATTTTACCGTGTGATAAATAACACCATCTTTTGTATATTCAGGAACACTAATCCCCGTGTGCAAATACTTAGTAAATTGTTTATTATTCTTTACTAAATTATTTTGTTCTAAATTCTTAACTATTCTTACAGCTTCTCTTATAGTTTCATCTTTTAAATTTCTATTTAATTTATATAATGACATAGTTAAATTAGGTTCTAATATAACTTCAGAATAATCTCTACCAATAGACTCTCCAGGCTCATATTCATATCCCAACTCTTTTAACATATCTACTGTCATTAACTCTAATCCTTCTTCAGTCAACATTATTTATCACTACCTTTACAATCTCATTTCCTTCTTTATTTTATCAATAATTTTTTCATCAATTATTTTATTATAACTAGCTTTTAATTTATCAAAAGATTTATATAATTCAGTTCTGTGATTTAGTTCGCCATATTCTTTTTGTAACTCTTTATATGTTTTTTTATTAAAAAATTGTTTATTATTACGCATCATATCAGATAATATCTGGTATTTATACATTTCCAATAATACATTTTGATAACAAACAATAAAATCATGTAACGCTAAACCATATTTATTTTTAAATAAAAATGAAATTTCAGTTGCAACTCTTTTCATATCTTCAAGTTTTATTCAAAATTCTGTTTTGTAATCATTATTTTTAGGATTATTTATTATTTTTGTAATATCTTTTAAATAAGAATTATTAGTTAACTGAGAAAACTGAATATCCACTATTATAGCTTCATCACTTTTTTCATCACTATAATCTAATAATTTTATATTATCCATATACAACTCATAAATCCCATAAAAAATTAAGTAGTTTTCTATTCTTTTATTAAATAGAAATTGCTTGTTACTCATTTTTAATTGTTGCGATGCTTGAAATATCGCTATTATTGCAACTATAGCAGTAATAACAGAAAAAATATTTTCTTTTAAAATATCAATAACATTCACTATTTTATCCTCCTTTAGTATGCAAACAACTATTTGTATGACTAAATTTCTACATTATCTATATTAACTTCTCCATTCATTAACTTCGGTAGTAATGTGTCTTGTAGTTTTATTAAATTTTCATTTTCTAAATTATTAATATTTATTTTTTCAAATATCAATTTTACATTTTTTTCAAAGTTATCACTGTTTTTTTTCATAGGAATCGGAATTTTTAACTCTCTGATTGCTGAAATATTTAACATCTGCATTCCAGTTGTTCCAGTTACTAATTCCACTAATTTATCTTGGTATTTTTTAGAAACTAATAAATAATATAGATAATAGGGATTTATTATATTATTATCTGTTCTAATTATTGTTATATGTTGATCAACTACAACATTGTCAGTATTCTCTAAGAATAGATGAACTCTACCTAGAGTTCCTTGTCCTAAAGAATTTAATAAAATATCATTCTTTTTAACAAATCTATTTACGGGAATTTCTTGCTTTTCATCTAAATATTTAAAATATTGTTTTTCCAAAGTTTTCCCTTTGTTAACTTTTTGATTTAAGTTAATAATATTACTTTTTTCAACATAATTTTTTGTGTATCCCCTTGTTATTTCATCACATACATCATTCAGATTTTTATTTTCAAAATTTTCTAGTTCAAATAGATTTTCAAATAATGTTTTACCTATTTCATACAAATTATTATTTACATCAGTATTTAATCTTATTTTATTACTCAAAATATTTAATAATTTAACTATTTTAGATTGAATTTCTATATTTGGTACATCGATTTCAACATTTTTAAAACTTTCTATAGTTAATGCTTTCTGAGTTGACCCAATTAGTAATGAATCAATTGTGTTTTTGGTACTATTTAAATTTAAATAATAATATAAATATTTAGGTAAAATTTTTTTGCTGTCAATATCCTTTAACCAAATAATATTTCCATCTTTAAAATAAATTTTTTCATCTTTTACAATATAACAATTTCCAATAGTCCCTACTGCTGTCATTAATATATCATCTTTTTTAGGTACTCCATATTTTTTATTAATTTCTTGATATAATGCTTCGCTAATATACAACTCTTGTTCTATTTTCTCATTATTACTTAATAGAGAAATCTCTTTTCCCCTATAAAAAGGTATACCACTATTTTGATACTGAGATGCAAATATTCTTTTACTAGAAGTAACATTGCATAATTCCTTTAATTTCATATTTACTCCTTTCTACCAAGAAAAAATCAATTCTTGATTTTCTTTATCATAAATTTCTATAAAGTTTTTATTTTCGTCAATATAAACAATTATTTCCATTTCAGTATTATCTTTTAATATTCTCAAGCTTATTCCATATAAAATATTGTCATATTCATCTTTATCCTCTATTAACCCATAAGTCTTTTTTAATATTTCACAATTAAACGCTTCATTTACGGTATTATCAAAATACTCACTATCAATGAATTTAATAAATTCAGAGTAATCTTTTAAACCATACTTATCAGTTAAATATTGAATTACAGTATCTCCATCTACTATATCTTTAATTTCACCATTGCGGTTATTAATCAATTTATTGATATTTATCTCTAATATATATTTGTCGTTCGTAAAAATAATATAATCACAATTTTGAAATTGCAGATATTTTTTTATACTTTCTATAAAAATAGCATCTTTAAATCCAGCATCACTAAATTCTTTTTGATTGTAATGTCCTTTAAAGAAAGGTTTTTTCTTATTAATTGCACATCTAACGATTGTATTCATATTAACAATATTACTAAATTCGGCTATTTCAAAATTTTCTTTTTCGCTCCTTACATATTCATCTCTAATTCTTCTTATATAGTTTTTATATTCTTTTTCATTTTTATAGTTATTTTTTATAATTTTACATTCATAGCCTAATTGTCTAATAAATTCATGAAAATTTTCTGAACCCTTTTCTTTGGATTTACCTTCTATAAAATCATTTTTTAAATTAAAGTTCTCAATTTTATGTTTAGTTAATTCTTCTATAACAATTCTCGGGATTACTATTTTAAATTTGTCATAGTTATTAATCTTAATATATTCTTTCACTCTATCATAAATATTACCAAAATCAAATTTTGTACAATTTTCTGTTGTATCATACAATATGTTTGTATCAAAAAACAACAATATTTTATTACTTTTTTTATTTCTTTTCATTAAGTATATTTTCCAATATAATTTTTATTTTTTCATCTAATTCCTTAGATTCTTGTATTTGATTTTTCAATTTTTCTGATAAAGTTTTTATTTTTTCTTCAAATGGAATACCATCATCTTCAATCTTTTCAGTGCCTACATATCTTCCTGGAGTTAAGATATAATTATTTAATTTAATTTCATCTATTGTAGATTTCTTACAATATCCTAAAACGTCATCATAATTTATATTATTTTGATAATTATGATATGTATCCGCTATTTTATAAATATCTTCTTCTGTTAATTCTCTCAATTTTCTTGTAACCATAGTCCCCATATTTGAAGCATTTATAAATAAAGTATTCCTTTTTTGTTTTTTATTTCTATTTATTATCCAAACTGAGCAAGGAATAGTTACTGTATAAAATAAATTAGATGGCATTGCTACTATACAATCAACTAAATCTGCTTCAATAATGTTTTTTCTGATTTCTCCTTCTTGTCCACCTGCTGAAAGAGACCCATTAGCAAGAATTATAGCTGCTTTACCATTTACTGATAACTTAGATATCATATGTTGTAACCAAGCATAGTTTGCATTTCCTTTTGGTGGAACCCCGTATTTCCATCTATAATCATCAACTAGTTTTTCTTGACCCCAGTCACTTATGTTAAATGGTGGATTTGCTAATATATAATCTGCTTTTAAATCTTTATGTAAATCTTCATGGAATGTATCTGCCGCAAATTTTCCTAAATCTCCATCAATTGATCTAATTGCTAAATTCATTTTAGCTAATTTCCAAGTTGTAGGATTTTTTTCTTGACCGTATATAGAAACATTTCTAACATTACCTTGATGATTCTCTATAAATTTTAATGATTGAACAAACATTCCACCTGAACCACATGCTGGATCATATACTCTACCACTATATGGTTCTATCATTTCTACCATTGTTTTAACTATACAAGCTGGTGTATAAAATTCTCCACCTTTTTGACCATCCTTAGATGCAAATTGAGCTAAGAAATATTCATATACTCTTCCTAGCATATCTTTTTCTGATGCTTCTTTAGTCCCTAAATTCATATTAGTAAACAAATCAATTATTTCTCCAAGATTAACATTCCTAAAATCTGGACTATTGTAAATTTTAAATAATACACCTTTTAAAGAAGAGTTCTCTTTTTCAATTAAACCTAAAGCATTATCTAATATTTCTCCAATATTATAATCTTTAGAATGTGCTACTAAAAAAGACCATCTTGCTTTTTCAGGGACAAAAAATATATTATCTTCTTCATAAGCATCTCTTACTTCTTCTAAGCCATAACCTTCTTTTACAAGTTCATTATACTTTTCTTCAAAACTATCAGAAATGTATTTTAAAAATATTATACCTAATACTACAAATTTATAATTTGATACAGACAAACCACCTATCATTTTATCGGCAGCTGCCCATAATGTTTTTTCCATCTCTTGCATATCTTTTCCCATTTTACTTACCACCATTTCTTTTATATAAAATATAAGCTATTACACCTATTGAAACTTTTCTATAAGATTCTTCACTATTTAATTCCGAAAGTTTATCAACCAATTCTTTTCCTTTGTTAAAGGTCTCTAGCTCTTTCATATTATAATTTTGTTTTGCTATCTCATTTAATAATTCTGTAGAAGACATATTTAATAATTCAATTAATTTATCATTCATGTACTCACACTCCATTACAAGTAATCTCCTTGTATAATTATACCATATATTTTGTCAATTTTTGGATTTTATGATTGATTTACTTATAGATTTTCAATTTTTGTAATAGTAATGATAGGGTTTGGGATATTTCCCACTAAAGATTTTCGTACGGGAGTACAAATTCAGTGCTGGCTAGACAAGAAAAATAATCACATAAACAAAAAACACTACCATATTTCAGATAGTGTTTATCCCTTTAATAATATCTTTTTAATTTTAATGGATTATTATTTACTATTTTTAGATTATATTTTATTCTTAATATTTGTTCTATTTTAGGTATTAATTTTTTAGTATCACAGTTTATATTAAATACATCTTTTGCAGAATTAATATGATTATAAAGTGGTGAATCACATAAACATTTTCTATTATAACTATTTGCTATATAAAATGCTACTACATCAGGAATAATATAATTAATCATATACTTACTAAAATTATTATAAAAAGGTAGATATTTCTGATTCCATTCTTTTTCTGTTATATCACACATAGATATACTCCTTTAATATAATTTCTTCAGCTCTATTTTTTATATTATTCATATTTTTTATCCACAGTAATTGTTGATTACATTTCATTTTTTCATTTATATTTTCTTTTTCAGCTAGTAACTTTATTAATTCGTTTACTTTATCTTCTACTAATTCATCTATATCATGTAAATATTTATTTAATTCATCATTCATAAGTAATTTAATATATAAACTTTTCTTATTATTTTTAATATAATTTAATCTTAATAACCCATATTTTCTTATATTATATTGTTCTTTATTTTCTAATATCAAATTAGGTAATAAATAATCACCTTTTCTAGTGTAACTAATATTCATAACATTTCCTCATTTCTTTTTATATTTAGGCTTTAATTGTTATACATTTATTTGTTACACTTTGACCTTCGCCACCTCCTGCATTTATGTGATTAGATAACACGATAACATCACTATTATTTCCAAAAGCATTTAAAATTCTACTTACTCTTTCATTTCTATCCAGAGTTTCATCTGTGTCTCTTGTGATATAAACAGGAACACCTAACTCTTTCAAACGATTATAAATATAATTAGCAACTTCTAAATTGAAATCTTTTTCATACACATTTCCGTTAATAGCACCTGGGTCGCTACCACCGTGCCCAGCATCTACTACTACTTTTTTAGTTGCCCTAAAATTATTATTGCTCAAAATATCACTCCTCTATATTATAATATGTTAGCTTAATAATATTGTCATATAAACCTTAAATTAAATTATAACCTTCTTAGTTATTAGCCTATACATAGATAATTAAAAAACATACGATAAATACAGGTAAGGAGTATATATGATAGATTTTTTTAATAATTTAAATCCCATTATTCAGGCATTAATTGCAACTTGCTCTACATGGGGAATAACGTTATTAGGCGCTGCTTTAGTATTTTTTTTCAAAAAAGTCAATAAAAATATTATGGATGGTATGTTAGGCTTTGCTGCTGGTGTTATGATTGCTGCATCTTTCTGGTCACTATTATCACCTGCAATAGAAATGGCAGAAAATTTAAAAATGGTTTCATGGTTAGTCGTTTTTGCTGGTTTCTTTGCTGGTGGATTATTGTTATTTTTAGGCGATAGAATTTTTGATTATTTTGATAGCAAATTATCTAAAAATAATAAAAAAGACAATAGCAGTTTTAAACGTGTTCTAATGCTAATTTTTTCAATTACATTGCATAATATTCCAGAAGGTCTTGCAGTTGGAGTTGCATTTGGTTCTATTTTTTATGGTTTAGAGGGTGCTACTGTTGCTTCGGCTTCTATTTTAGCATTAGGTATTGGTCTACAAAACTTTCCAGAAGGTACAGCAGTAAGTGTCCCACTTAGGCGTGAAGGATTTTCTCGAAAACAAGCATTTTTTTGGGGACAATTAAGTGGTATTGTCGAACCTATTTCTGGAGTTATTGGAGCATTACTAGTTTTAAAAATTAGATTTATTTTACCATTTTTATTAGCTTTTGCTGCTGGTGCTATGATATATGTAGTTGTCCAAGAATTAATTCCAGCTAGTCAGGCAAATGAAAAAAAAGAGAAAATGGCACTCTTCACTTTAATAGGTTTTTCAGTAATGATGATTTTGGACGTAGCACTCGGATAAAATGGTTAATCCTTTAAAAGGATTTTTTTTATTTATTTACCATATTACTCTCATAAAAAAGAGGTAATAGAAGATAATTATTATCTTTTAAATATTGAATAATATCTGGCAGAATAGAAGTAGTTATGCCATTGTAATCATGTAATAAAATAACTTCAATATTACTATCTATTGAATTTGTAAATATCTGCCAAGCTTGCTCTTTAGAAGATAAACTTCCTCCATCTCCATCCTGAGCGGTCCAATCAACCCAACCATAATTATTTTTTCTTAATTCTTCAATTATTGAATTTTTTAATTTCCCAGCAGTTGCACTCCCACCAGGAAATCTTACAATATTTGTTATATATCCAGTTTGACTATTTATAAGGTCTTCTTGTTTCTTTACTGAATCAATAAAAGTTTTTTCACTATTGTATAGTCCTCTTTTTATTCCATGAGAATAAGTATGATTTGCAATGGTATGACCTCTTTTTAAATATTCTTGATACATTAAATGACAATTTGCTTGTTTATTATCATAACAGGTTTCACCATTAATGTTAGTAGTAAAAAAAGTTGCTTTAACATCATATTGATCTAAAATATCTAATATTTTATATGTATTATAGTAAGGACCGTCATCAAATGTTAAATAGGCTATTTTTTGTTTAGACTGATTATTTAATATTTTGTCTTCTAATATTTTTATATTGCCAAAATATTCTTTTTTTATATTTTTTGTCTTTTGTTCTATATTTTTAATAGTGTCTAATTCATTATTTAAATTAAATAATTGTTTATTAATTTCTTTATTTTCTTTTTTTAAATTAAGATATTCTTCGCTATAGTTTTTATATTTATCATTTAAGCTTTTGCTTTCTAAGTAAATCATTATATTAACTATAACCAATATAATTAAAATAAGTATTATAGTAATTCTTTTAATTTCTCTACTTTTAACTGCCATTTTTTATACTCCTCTATTTCCTTTCCTTTATTTTCTTCAAGCTCATCATATTCATTTTGTATTTTATTTTTCTTATTTTGAAGACTATCATTTTCCTTTTTTATATTTTTTATCTTTTCTTCCATATTATTTATTTTCTTGTTATATTGAAAATTATTTTCTATATTTAATACTATTAATCCGACTAATAAAACAACCAATAGTGCAATAAAATAATTTAATATTTTCTTCATAAATATCACCAAACTAATTTTATTATATTAAATTCAAATAGTCAACTTTCATCAATTTTATTAATTACTGTATTTGACTTTTATATTATTAAATATTATACTTTTATTATTAAGGATAATGATAATATGAAATTTATTGAAAATATTGATAAAGAACGCTATGAGAATTTTGTTAAAAATCATAAAGAAAAATCACACTTTCTGCAAAGTTATGCATGGGGAGAATTTTCTAAAAAAGAAAAAAAACTTATACCACATTATGTTGGTTTAGTTGATGATAATAATAACATTCAAGCTTCTGCTTTATTACTAGAAAAAAAACTTCCTTTTGGATATTGTTATTTATATTCTCCACGTGGATTTGTTATTAATTTTTATGATTTTAAATTATTAAAAGTTTTTACTAACTATATTAAAAAATTTGCTAAAAAACGCAGAGCTATATTTATAAAAATTGATCCTGATATTATTTGGCATAAGGAAAACTATCTAGGTGAAGAGATTAAATTAGAAAAAAATCCAAAATTAGTATATAATGGACTATTAAAATTAGGATTTAAGCATTTAGGATTTACTAAAAATTTTGAAACAATGCAGCCAAGATATACTTTTAGAATTGATATGAACGAATCTTTTGATGTTCTTAAGAATAAGTTTTCAAAAACTACTAAGCAAAGAATCAATAAAGCTGAAAAACTAAAAACAAATGTTAGAATTGGTACTATTGAAGATATTCCAACTTTTAGTCATCTTATGGATTTAACTGAAAATAGAAAAGATTTTGTTTCTCATGATTTAGAGTATTATAAAGCTCTATATGAAATATATAATAAAGATAATAAGATGAATCTTTTTATGGGTTCTGTGAATCCTAAAAAAATTATTAATATTTATGAAAATGAAAAAAAAGAAGTTGAAAAAGAATTAAAGGAAATTAATAAAAGAGAATCTTTAAGCACTAGTATTAAAACAAAAAAGAATGAGTTAGATAAACGTTTAGATAAACTCAATTCTTATATTGAAGAATATCAAGAAGCCTTAAATAAATACCAAGATGAAATTATTTTAAATGGTCATGTCGTGATGGAATATGGTGACAAAGCATGGGTTTTATATGCTGGTAATCATAACATATTAATGGATAGTTATTCTAATTATAAAACTTATTACGAACATATAAAATATTGTTATGATAAGGGTATTAAAATATATGATCAATTTGGTACTATTGGAGATTTATCTAAAGATAATCCTAAATTAGGTCTTCATGAATTTAAGAAGAAATTTGGTGGTGATTATATTGAATTTATTGGTGAGTTTGATTTAGTTACTCATAAATTTATGTATTTTGTTTTTACTAAATTAGTTCCAATATATAGAAATATTATTAAAAATCGTGCTAAAAAAAGAAAAAAAGAAAATAGTGATTAATCATTACTTTCTTTTTTTTATCTTATTTTTTATTTTTTTCATTGTCATGTAAACATCATAGAAATTAGTTATTTTTAATGAAAATTGTCCTATTAATTCAATAACATTGCCATTAAATCCTTTTTTAAATTCATAAATACCATAATATTTATTTCCTTTTTCAAAGTCGCCTGTTATTCCATAAAAGTTTACATATTTATACCCCATTTTATAAGCATCTTTTATATGATAGTCATATAAAGCATACTTTGGAGTAAAATTTTTATATTCTTCTAATGTTCCACTAGACAAAGTCAAGTATTCATTGCCTGATTTCATTGATAATAAAACAGCTATATCTTTACCATTTGGATAATCTTTTTTAAATTCTTTAGCTTTAACTAATTCTTCTTCATACTTTAATAACAGTTTATCTGAAGTTTCTTTTTGAGTTAATAATTTTGTTCCCACACAATTAGATTTAATTTTTTTATCAATTTCTATATTTTTTTGTTTTTCTTCTTCTAATAGTTTCTTTGTATTTTCCAAATATACGTTGGAATCTAAATAAGCAATATAAATTGTCATTAAATTTTTCATATGTTTGTACATTTTTTGATAATATTCTAAACTTCGAAAGAAAAAATCTTTTCTTCTAGAAGTACTTTCAAAGATTGCTTCCATTGTTGGCAAATCTTCTATTTTTCCTTTTCTAACAAGTAAACCTTTCTTATAACAAGAATCAATATTTTTTCTAGTACTTTTAGAAAAATGCTCTTTAATTTCTTCGTATGGTTTATCTAGTTGTAATCTATAACCCCAACGAACTTGAATTGTTTCCAAATACTTATTAAAACCAAAATGTTTATAACCAAGAGATTTTAAATTACTTATTGCTAAATCATTTTTAACTTTATCATTATCGATAAGTTCACCATCACTTGTTCTTACTCTGTATATTACATTAGGATCAATTGTTAGCATGAATCCTTTTTTTTCTTTAATAAATTTTTTTAATTCTGAAGTAAAAAAACTTAAAACTTCTATATCATTATAATCAATTAAAAAGCCTCGTGGTGCATAAAACGTTTTTTTGTCAAATATAGTTTTTTCTTCCAATAATAGTGTTGCTGCTACAATTTTATTACTTTTTGACACACCTACATAATAAACTACATTACCTAACTCTTTTTTTAAGTTTCCAAGTTCTACTGTTTGCATAAAGCTTTCATATTCATGCTTACTTGAAAATTCACTAAATTCGTTTTCAGTAATTACTTTAAATTTCATATTTTGCTCTCCTTATTGTTTTACTATTTTTAATTTACTAGTAATTTTATTTAAGAACTTTTTCCCAAAAACATTCTCTAAAATTTTAGTTTTATATGTGTATATAAGATATACAGATCCTCCTATTAGAGCATATATTACTGCAATAACAAATGATAATAGTCTTCCTTCTACTTTTAATGGAATTATGTATGTTGTTGCAAACATTACTGCTAACATTAAAGTTACAGCAATTATTATATTTTTAGCTTCTGATATAGTTGTTTTATAATTTATATTAAATTTTCTTTTTATATGTATTGTAGATATTATTGCTGAAGTCACAAATCCCAATATTGTTGCTGTTATTGCACCATAAAATGGATAAATTCCTAGATTATTAAATAAATACATCAACGGAATATTTAAAGTACTTTTTATAAGAAGACCTACTATAAGAGTAAAAAATACCATTTTATATTCTTTTAATAATTGCATTGTTGTAGTGGTTGCTGTAAATAAAGTAGTAGCAAATGCAACAAAAACAAGATATCTATACGTTATTTCACCATAGGTTGACATTCCATAAAATACATTCCATACTGGAGTTGTGATAAAACTTAGTCCAATTGTCATAGGCAGTGATATACAAAGAATTATCTGTAAAGTTTGGTTTATTTTTTTATTAACATCTTTCATATCTCCACTTACAAAACTACTCGTAAGATTTGGAATCAAACTTGTCATTATACCTGATACAACTGATATTATTATCATATTTAATTTTAATCCCCATGTTGAAATAACACTCATTACTGTTTCTGCATCTTTTGTAAGATACCCAAAATTATTTACTAATGATTTTACAAGAGTTATAACGTCAACTGAATTATAAATAGAACGAAATAAGTCAATCATTACAAAAGGAATAGCATAGATTATTAACATTTTTAATATTTTTTTTGTACTTAAATTTGGTTCTTTTTTTATACTTTTTACATTAAATTGTTCTTTATTTTTCTTAATTTTTACATATATATATAGATATGAACATATTGCTCCAACAGTAGCTGCAAATACAGCACATCCAACTGCTGTTCTAAGTGGAAAATTAAAAACTCTTAACATTAAATAGCTACCTATTACTATTATTAATACTCTTACTACCTGTTCAATTATTTGGCTTACAGGAGTAGGCGTTATAAACTTGTGCCCTTGCAAGTATCCTCTAGAAACGCTTAAAATTGGAACAACTAATATGGCTGTTGAAATTATTCTTATAACAAAAACAATATCTTCTGGTGAGTTTCCATCAGTAACGCCGCCAATTATCAAATCGGCAATTTGTGGTGCAAAGATAAACAATATCAAAAAGCATATTACACCTAAAATATTTAAAAAAGTTTTCCCAACTTTATATATTTTTTCTTTTGTTTCATAATAACCTAGAGTATTATATTCACTTATTAACTTACTCATAGCAAGTGGTAATCCTGCTTGTGATATCCCTAAAAATATTGAATAAATATTATAAGCATAACCATATAACGCTCCACCTTGATCACCTATAATAGCATAAAAAGGAATTACGTAAATAATTCCTAATATTTTACTGATAACTATTCCAAGTGTTGCAATAAATGCTCCTTGGATAAATGAATTCTTTTTAAGTTTCATATGTTCACATCTTTTCTATTGAAGTTTAACTATATAATATAACTAATCTGCTACGTCTGTCAATGTCACGGTTGCTGTTTTTGTTTCATTATCTCTTATATAAGTAATTTTAATTTCATCACCAACACTATATTTATATAATAAATACTTTAGATATGCTGTATTAGTTACTTCATCATTATTTAAACCAATTACTACATCACCTTTCTTCAATCCAGCTTTATCAGCAGCTGAGCCTTCTTCGACAGATAATACAACTATTCCAGATGTTATATCAGAATCAAGTGATATTCCATATTGTCTTAATGTATATGTTTCAGTAGCATTTATGTGAGTTATGCCTAATAATGGTCTTTCAATCTTTTTACCATTTTCTAAATCTTCTACATGCTTCATTGCATCTTCAATTTTAATAGCAAATCCCATACCTTCAATTGTCGAATCTACTAATTTAAGCGATGTTACTCCAATTACTTCTCCGTTAAAATTAACAAGTGGTCCTCCACTATTTCCAGGATTTATTGCTGCATCAATTTGAATTACTTCTTGTACCCAATCAGAATTTGCTTGAACACTAACAGTTACTTTTCTGTCTAATCCTGATATATATCCGCCAGTTACAGAATTAAAATAGTTCTCTCCAACAGGAGTACCAATTGTAAATACAGTATCACCTAAACTTAAATTTTCTGTTGTTCCGATAGTTGCTACAGAAATAACTTTCGATACAGGAATTCTTACAATTGCTATATCTAAATATTCATCTCCACCTAATAAATCTGCATCAATCGTTTCACCGCTAGCCAAAGTTACTTTTACTGCAGTAGCATCTTCTACTACGTGTTGGTTAGTCATTATATAACCGTATTTATCATCCTTTTTATAAACAAAACCACTACCAGAACCTGCTAATGTGTTTTTTTGATAGTTTTTTACCATTACAACAGCATCATAAACCTTATTAACAGATTGAGTTATACCACCATTGTTAACAACCATTGTTCCACTCATACAATTACTACAGCTATTGTAATTAGTACTAGCATTTGACGAATTATTAGTTGTGGTAAAAGGATCTCCTACAAAAAGATACATCATTCCACCACCAGATATAAATGCTACAAAAACAATTATAAAAATTAATATTTTATTTTTCAAATAACATTACCTCTTTTCTATATTAGCAATTTCCTTCCAATTATAAGGAAATCCCATTCTATCCAATACTTTTTCTATAGGAATCGTGTGCAAATTAAGTTTTAAATTTTCAAGTGCCCTATCAATTTCTAATATTAAATTTTTTACATCTTCATTTCTAAGTAATTGTCTTAATATTATTAATAAAGCAAATAAATCATTTTTTCCTTGTACATATTCATTATCTACTTTTTTTATTCCCAATAAAGCATGATAAACAGTATTATTAATTTCCCTTTGTGTTTTATTTTCGTAAAGAATATCTTCGTGTGCACATACATTCCTATAATTTGCAAGTAAAGATAAATAATTAGTTAAATCTTCTACATTTATATTATAAATTTTAGCAATAGAAACCCTATCATCCATTTTTAATATGGAATAAAACTCACTAATAATACCAAAAGATAAAACTTTTACTAAAACCCATAAAGGAATATATCCATAATTACTTATATAATGAGCTGTAGCAGTATGTTGTGATCCATTTACTCTAACTTGTCTTTTCATCTTTTTAATTAAATCATTTACTTGCCTACTTTTATCTGGTGACATATCAAAATTACTCGGTTTTAAATAATCATTTTCTTTATATCCATATTTCTTAGAAAGCTGATAAGAAAAAATAGATTTTGCATTGTTTTCAACTATCAACAGATTTTTAAATATAATATTCCTAAATTGTCTATCAAAAAGAAATAGGCTATAAAGTTCTTCAAAAGTTGTACCTTCTAAATAAAATTTAGGATTTTCTGGATTCATAAATAAATGCCTGTATCCACTTAAGAAAAAATAATTTTCTCTTAGTAACACTTCCTTAGCGTATTTTTCATCATTTATTATTAACCCCTTATACTTAAATATTTCTACTTGTTCATCTAAATTCTTGAACTGCTTATCTTTCATAGTATCACCATAAATAAGTATATCACATATATTAATATAATAACATGAAAATCTAGTGAAAAGTATGATATAATTTTGTGAAAGAGGTGTAAATATGGCAGGAACTGTTACGCATTTTTTCTTTGCTAACGATGTTATGCATAAATTGAAAAAAGAAAAAAATATTAGTTTTGATAGTAATTATTTGTCTATATTTGCACAGAGTATGGATCCTTTTAACTTTTTTAATATTTATTTTCCGATAACAAAAAAAAGCAAGAATAAACGTGATTTTGCCGGATTTTTTCATCATAATAAATGTGATATGTTTTTCGATGTTTTATTAAAAAATATTAAAGATTATGGTCTAGAAAAAAATATTATTGTTATGACTTTTGTATATGGATTAATTACACATTATATCTTAGATTCTACCATTCATCCATATGTTGAATATAATTGTGGGATATTTGATAAAAAAAGAAAAGAAACTTTTAAGTATAATGCAAAGCATCATGAAATGGAAACTTTTTTAGATATTTATATGTTAAATAAAAAGGGATTTAATAACAAAAAATATAAGGTTTACAGCGAAGTTTTTAAAATTAGAAATTTTTCAAATCAATTACAAGTAGTTATGGATAAAACTTTTTTAGAGGTTTTTAATTATAAAAATTTTACAAAAGACTATCTAAAAAGTATTTATGATATGAAACTTTCATTTAAATATTTAAGACATGATCCATATGGTTATAAAATATTATGTTACAAATTTTTTGATGTTTTAAGTCCTAAAACAATATTAAATTCTAAATTTTTATCATATTCTTACAGTTATAAAAATCCTGATTACTATTTAAATAATTCTAAGAAAAGTTGGCTATATCCATACGATACTAATAAAAAATATAATTTTTCTTTTGATGAATTATATAATGTTGCAGTAGAAAAATGTTGCAATTTAATTTATGATGTTTTTTTATATTTTGAAAAGAATAAACAAATAGACATATCTAAATTTAATTTATCTTATTCCACAGGTTTAAACTGGAAAATAAAAAATAAAAAACCAAAATTTAAATTTTAAAAGAGCTTTAAATCATTAAAGCTCTTTTATTCTAAACTATCTTTATTAACAGTAATAACTGGTCTTACATAATTTACTTCTGTTGCATTAGAAAGTTTATAGCTTCCTATTATATTTACAACATATATTTTTCCATTTTGAGATGAATCTAACCACCAAGTGCCTAGTGACTCGTTAGCCAACCAATTTCCTGTTGTCCATTCATAATCATATCCCATCTTTTCTCGTATATTTACATATTCTTTCGATGTTAATAACGATACTGATTCAATACCAACTATTTTTTCACTTACTGATTTTTTGTATTCATTATTAAGATAATAAGCTATACTTGCTTTATCACTTGAATCAAATAAATACTCATTTTTATTATAGAATTTCGTCTTGTCATTATTATCAAATTTGCCATCGTTATTTATATCTATTTGATTTTCTTTTAAAAGTTTTACAGTCTTTGTATTACTGCTACTGTTTTCTATTACATACCAAATAGAATTATCAGAAAGTATTACTTTTTCACCAATTGAGAATTCTTTGTATTTTTTTAATTCTTCATCAATTATATTATTTTTTTTAACAAATATAACAATGCCAATAATTACTATGCAGATAAATAAAAATATTATTAGTTTTGACTTTTTTGTTGTTTTCTTATTATCTTTTGTTGATTTTTTTAAATCTTCATCTTTTAGTTCTTCAAAAATTTTATCTTTTAATTTATTTCTTAAATTATTAGAAATTCTTTTTATTTTATTTTGTTTTATATTTTCATTGTTTTCTTTTTTAACAATTGTCTTTATATTATTTTTTGAATTTTCTACTTTTTTATTTTTAGTTGCTTTTTTAGAATTTGTTTTTTCTTTATTAGTATTTTTTTTATCAATTTCCGTATTATGTAAAATGATATTTTCTTTTTTGTCTTTTATACTTTTAGAACTTGTTTTTTTATTTTCATGAGTGATTACTTTTTTATTGGAAAGTGTTTTTTTACTTTGTTTTGTTTTTTTAGTAGTCTGAGATAATTTTTTTATCGCATCTTTTTTATTTTTTATGTTAATTCTTTTTTTTAAATTTTCCTTTTCACTCATAAAAATTCCTCCTATAATTCTTCGTTTGAAACTGCATTTAAATCTATTGTCGCTGTTATTCCTTTCTTATATGCATAGTATGCTGCTGCTCCAATCATTGTAGCATTATCTGTACAATACTTAATATTAGGGAAATTATACTCAATATTTTCTTTTTTACAAATTTCTTCTAGTTTATTTCTAATACCTTGATTAGCAGCTACTCCACCAGCTAAAATTAATCTTTTTACATTTTTATCCTTTAATGCTTTAATTGTCTTTTTTGTAATAGATTCTACTATGACATCTTGAAATGATTTAGCTAAGTTTTCTTTATTTAGTTTTTCATTTCTTTGTTTCATTTTATGTGCTAAATTAATTACAGCACTTTTTAAGCCGCTAAAGCTAAAGTTATAACTGTTATCATTTAAAGGTATTGGTAAATCATATTCATAGCTTCCTTTTGCTGAAAGCTTATCTATTACTGGTCCACCTGGATATCCAACATCAATTACCCTTGCTACTTTATCATAGGTTTCACCAACTGCATCATCTAGAGTTCCACCAATTTTTTCAAATTCATATTCATCTTTCATAAGAATCAATTCAGTATGTCCACCACTAATTACTAATGCAATTAATGGATATTCCATTTTTTTCTCTATATTATTAGCATATATATGACCAATTATATGATTTACTGGAATTAAAGGTTTATTATAAATTAATGATAAAGTTTTAGCCGCTTCTAGTCCTACTAGTAATGATCCAACTAAACCAGGTCCATATGTAACGGCAATCGCATCAATATCTTCAATTTTCATATTAGCTTTTTTCAAACAATCTTCAATTACTATCGTTATATTTTTTATATGTTGCCGACTTGCAATTTCTGGCACTACACCTCCAAAGTTTGTATGTATATCAATTTGAGACAGTATAACAGTTGCAATATCTTCTTGACCATTTTTTACTATAGCGCAACTGGTTTCATCGCAACTGCTTTCAATAGCTAATATGTAAGTATCTTTCATTTACATCATCTTTCTTTCCATTAATAATCCGTCTATTCCTTGATAATAAAGTTTTCTTATTGCTACTATTTCAAAATTATACTTTTTATATAAATTAATAGCTACTATATTATCTTTTTTTACTTCAAGAGTGATATTTTTTATATTTTGTTTTTCCCCTAATTTTATTAAATGTTCAAGCATTTTAGAACCAATTTTCTTATGTCGATATGTTTCAGTTACAAATATATTAACAATTTCAAATCTATCGTATATATCAAAATAATTTACAAATCCTATTATATTACTTTCTTCAACATAAATAAAGTATTTACTAAATACATTATTATTTAAATCTTTAATTATTTCATTATTAGATAAAAAAAAATAAGGAAATTGTTTTTCTAATCTATTTATTAAATCAACATTACTTATTGTCAAATCAATTATCATATTTTTCTTCAGCTTCCGTTAATTTTAAATAATTAGCATCAATTTTATGTGGATTAATCTCTAATCTATTTTTTGTTACTTTAACAATTCTAGAAATGTTTGGTTCATAATTTATCTTATTATATTTTGTTTCAATGTTATCATTTGTTACAAACAAAATATTTCCAGTAATGCTATCTAATACTGCATATAATGTATTTAAGTTTATATATTGTTCTTTAAGTATAAACTGCTTGTTATTATTATCATAAATTGTTGAAAATACAAAATTACGTCTAGCATCGATTATTGGAACAATATAATCTATATTTTCTATATTATTTGATAATGCCATTGCTTCTAAGCTAGATATTTGAATAATTGGAATGTTCTTTGCCCAGGCTAGTGTTTTAGCTATAGTTAGACCAATTCTAATTCCTGTAAATGAACCTGGACCATTTACAACAATTATTTTTTCTATATTATCAAAAGAAATATTATTTTTTACTAGTAATTCCTTAATTTTTGATAGCGTATATTTAGACAAATCTTTCTCTAGTTTTTCTTTAATTTCGTCAATTACTACTTCATTTTCTAAAATAGCAGTATATAAAAAATTTGACGAAGTATCTAGATAGAATATTTTCATAATACTGCATCACAAACTTCTTCGTATACTTTACCATGAGGAGTAAAAATAAAAAGTCTTGTATCTTCGTCAATAACTTTAATTTTTATATCCAAACGTTCTTCAGGTAAATATTTTTTTATTGTATCTGCCCACTCTATAATAACAACACCATTTTTTTTAAAATAATCTTCTATACCAGTACCGTCAATTTTTCCATCCAAACGATATACATCCATGTGATACAATGGCATTTCTCCAGAAGTATATTCCTTTATTATATTAAAAGTTGGTGAAGTTATATTTTCATCAATACCAAGTGCTTGAGCAAATCCTTTAGTAAAAATTGTTTTACCACTACCTAAGTCACCATCTAAACATATAATCATGTTTTTAAATTTTTCTGATTCCAAATTTTGAGCAATTTGAATAGTTTCTCTTTCATCTCTAGTAGTTATTTTATATTCCATCCTTATCACCAAAAATATTATAGCAAATTTAAATTGTTTAATTCAACTATTTATTAAAATATTATATAAATTTTACTCAAAATAAAAAAATTCATTAATATATGAATTTTTCGCAAAAAAAAATATTGGCAACTACCTATTTTCGCATACACTATCGTCGGCGTTTAAGAGCTTAACTTCTGTGTTCGGGATGGGAACAGGTGTATCCTCTTAGCTATTGTCACCAATAAATCTAACAATTAACAATAGTTCTCTGAAAACTTAGATAATGTGTATGATCTAATCAAATAAACAAATATGATTAAATCCTCGATCTATTAGTACTGGTCAACTCAACATATCACTATGCTTCCATTTCCAGCCTATCAACCAGATAGTCTTTCTGGGATCTTACTTTATAAAAAATGGGAAAACTCATCTTGAAGTTGGCTTCCCGCTTAGATGCTTTCAGCGGTTATCCATTCCCTACATAGCTACTCTGCGCTGCAACTGGCGTTACAACAGATACACCAGAGGTAGGTCCATCCCGGTCCTCTCGTACTAAGGATAGCTCTCCTCAATTTTCCTACGCCCACAACGGATAGGGACCGAACTGTCTCACGACGTTCTGAACCCAGCTCGCGTGCCACTTTAATGGGCGAACAGCCCAACCCTT
>CASEVQ010000005.1 GCA_949291455.1 uncultured bacterium | reverse complement strand
ATTTTCTTGATTATTATTAGTAAAAACTATAAATAGAATTAGAAAAGTTAAAGATAATAAAAGTATTATTGTTATTATTATAATTTTTTTAGATTTGTTTAATTCAATTTTATTATTTAAATTATTATTCATATGTCACCTCTATATATTAATTATATCATATTTATAGTTATTGATATGACAAATATATCATATTTTTTAATAGGAGGAATTATGAAAAAGATTGTTATATTTATGTTATTGATAATGATTATACCATTAAAAACTTTTGCAGTTACTAGTCAAGATGATTTACCTTTATTGGAAAATGCTAAAAGTGGTATTTTAGTGGAAGCATCAACTGGTGAAATTTTGTATGAAAAAAATAAAGATGAAAAAGTTTCAATTGCGTCATTAACAAAAATGGTAGCCCAAATTATTATTTTAGAAAATATTGAAGATGGTAATTTAAAATGGGATGAAATTGTTACTGCTAGTAGCAATGCTGCTTCTATGGGTGGAACTCAAATTTGGCTTACTGCTGGTGAGAAAATTAGCGTTGAAGATTTGTTTAAAGGAATGTCAATGGCTAGTGCAAATGATGCAACAGTAGCTCTTGCAGAAAGAGTAGCAGGTACTGAAAGTGCGTTTGTAAAGTTAATGAATGATAAAGTAAAAGAATTTGGTTTAAAAAATACTGTGTTTCAAAATTGTACTGGTCTTGATGAGGAAGGACATTATTCAACAGCATATGATTTATCAGTAATAGCAAGAGAATTATTAAAACATGATGAAATCTTAAAATTTTCTTCAGTATATGAAGATTATATAAGAAAGGATACACCTAATAAATTTTGGATAGTTAATACTAATAAAGTCGTGTTTATATTTTGCAATAAAATTAATTATTGTTAAACGTAAATACAATTAGACTTGTATTTATATTTTGCAATAGTTTTATATGTTTGTACGAATAGTGTCAATTTAAGTTTTACATTAAACTGCATAAATTAAAATGCTGTTATCTATACTTTATTAGAAAGTGGGGATAACAATGATTGACAATATTATACCTAGAAAAATACAAATTGAAATTATGAAATTTTTCTTGAATACAAGCATTCCTAGAATTTTAGAGTCAAATATCAAATCTATTTAGGCAGAATAGAGGAGATAGATATTGTGGAAGAAAAAATAGTTACAGGAATTTATATTCGTGTTTCAACAGAGGATCAAGCAAAAGATGGTTTCTCAATTCATGCACAAAGAGAAAAATTAACCAAGTATGCTGAGGCAAACGATTGGGATATTTTTGATTACTATGTTGATGATGGAATAAGTGGTAAAAATTTAGAAGATAGACCTGAAATAACTAGATTGCTTAAAGATGTGGAAGATGGGAAAATAAATAATATATTAATATATAAACTAGATAGATTAACACGAAGCGTGAGAGATTTAATTTATTTAATAGAGTTGTTTGAAAAACACAGTTGCACTTTTAATTCTCAAACCGAAAAAATTGATACATCTAATGCTGTGGGTAGAATGTTTGTAAAAATTATTGGTATTTTTGCAGAGTTTGAAAGGGAAAATCTTGCTGAAAGAGTATCTTTTGGTTATGAACAAAAAACTAGAGAAGGTAATTATACTAATACTAATGGTGTTTATGGGTACGATTATATTGTAGGAGAGAAAAAAATAATTGTAAATGAAGAAGAAAAAGATTTAGTTAATAGAATTTTCGATTTATATATAGATGGTAAGTCTTATTTTAAAATTGCCCATTTATTTAATGAAGAAAACGTTCCTACAAAGAGAGGTGGACATTGGGCTTCATCTACAATAAAATCAATAATTAATAACCCATTGTATGTTGGTAAAGTAAGATATGGAGTGCAAGAGAAAAATAAAGATAGATCTTTTACTGTTGATGGTAACGACATAGAACCAATAATTGATGAAGAAAAATGGAAATTAGCAAATAATATAATTGCGACAAGAAAACAATATTGTGTCAGACGTTATCCAAGTGAAAATTCATATTATTTTCATATTATAAAATGTGCAAACTGTGGAGGCAATATTTCAGCTAGACAACAAACTCAAAGTGGTAAATTGTATATTACGTATAGATGCAATAATGCTAGTAGGGGTTTTTGTAAATGTGGTGGATTTTCACACAAGACAATGGAGAAAGCATTTTTAGAATATTTAGATACTTTAGAGAATATGGCTCCTGATAAGAGCATTATGGAGAAAAGAAAAAAAATAATTAAATCTGAAAAAAAGAAACAAGAAATTAATAAAAAAATTGAAAAACTAGAAAACAAGAAAAAAATTATTAGGAGTCAGTTTATTAACGATTTGATAGATGTAAATGAATATCATGAAATTACTGAGGAAATACAAAAACAACAGAATATACAACAGTCAAAAATCTTAGAACTAGATGAAATAATTGAGGATAGTAATGATTCGTATTCTTATGATGATATTAAAGATATTGTAACTAATATAAAATTAAATTGGGGATATTTAACAAATAAGGAAAAACAACAGTTTTTAGAACGTTTTGTGGAGGTTATTAAAGTTGATAAATTAACTGATAAGATAATTATTAAAAGTGTAGAATTTAAGAGGTAGGATATGAAAGAATTATTAATTGATGTTTATGAAATGATTATAGGTAACAATTGTATTATTATTTCAATTGTTAAAAAAGGTAATAAATTTATTGTAGAAAAATGTATTGTAAGTAAAGACAATATAAAGTTAATTTATAGCGAAGAATTTAATAAGTTAGAAAATGCAAAAGAAAAGTATAATAAATTAAAGACAACTTTATAGCTGTTTTTTGTTTGGAGGTGCAAAAATGTCAGTTTTTAAAATAGAAAAGAATAATAACTATACTGTTATGTCTAATTATCATTTAAGAGATAAAAATTTATCGTATAAAGCTAAAGGGTTATTATCGTTTATGTTAAGTTTGCCAGAAGATTGGGATTATTTTTTGGCAGGTCTTTGTTCTATAAGTAAAGAGGGTAGAGATGGAATTAGATCCATATTAAAGGAATTGCAAGAGTATCATTATTTAGAAATAGAAAAAGTTAGAGGAGAAAAAGGTTATTTTGAATATAATTACTTAATTTATGAAATACCACACTTTGTTGAACTAGAAAATGATAAAGAATATCCAGATACGGAAAATCCACACCTGGATATTCCAGATGTGGAAGAGCCTACACAAATAAATACTAATATAATAAATACTAAAAAACAAATAGATAAAGATGATAAAACGAAATTATCATCTTTTTTTGTTGCTGAAGAACATAATAGACTAACATTAGAATTAATAGATAGTGGATATATAAACGAAAATGATATACAAATATTTTACTATGATGATTTGTTTAACAAGTTATTAGAAGAAAATAATTCATATAAGGATTTGATACAAATTGTCCATTATATTGTTCCTAGAGTAGTTAAAAGAGGCTTTAGAGATGAAGATGGTAATATAATAAAAAATAAATTTGGTTATTTTAAAAATTCTATGATAAGCAATATACATAGGTTGAATATAGATATTGGTGATTTGTGGAGAGATGATGATTTAGATAGTTTATATAATTTTGAAGATATTGAAAGGTAAATTAAGACACAAAAAAATCGTATCTATACAAGCATACGATTTGTACTGCTCGCCGATATACTACATTACTGCATCGGCTTAACCAGAGTAACACGACACTACATACTATTTGTGTCATCTGATGAATTAATAATACTACAAAAAATATAAAATGCAATATTTTTGACAAATTCCGCAAAAAATTCAGTGATGTCATTTCGTGTTTATTTTTTCTTAACTTGTATAAACTAGAAATGGTGGTGCTAGTTGAGAACAAAAAATATTCGTAAAGTATTAGTTGATAATGCAAAATATTATAGATTTAAAATTGGATATACACAAGAAGAACTTGCCGAAAAGTGTGATAAAGATTTAATACAAGAAGTTGCTTATCAAAATGCTAGGAAAAATAAGTTTAATGATAAGCAAAGAAAAATATTTGTATTAGATAATTATTTTAAAGGAAGTAATAAAATAACAAAATTTCCTAGTAAGCATAAAATAGAAAAAGCCATTAAGAACATTAATTATGAAATGGAAAAAGCATCACAAGAATTTAGTAAGTTATTCAATTATGATGTAAAAGGTAAATGATTTAATTAATATTACAAAAATTAGTTTTCATAAATACATAGTCAAATGATAGTAATGTTCATTTTTATGGTAAAATATTAGTGTATTTTTTAAAATTAAACCAATGGTGTGTGTATTTTTGATAAATCAAATGATAATATTAGTATGGAAGAGGAAAAAATATGAATCAAGAGAAGATTGGAAAGTTTATAGCAAAGTGTCGTAAAGAGAAAAAAATGACACAGGGACAACTTGCTGAAAAAATGGGAGTTAGTATAAATGCTGTTAGTAAATGGGAAAGGGGATTAAGTTTCCCAGATGTATCACTATTAAAAAAAATTTGTAATGAGTTAGGTATAAGTATTGAAGAATTGATAAATGGTGAAGAAGATAATAGTGAAGAAGCTAAAGAAAAAGCAATTATTACTGCAGTAGAATCAACAAATAAAGCAAAGAAAAATTTAAAAAAGATAACTATAAGTTCTGTTATATTAATTGTTATATTAATTATAGTTAGTATTTTCGTTTATAAGAGCAAAGGAAATGAATTAGAAAAATATTATGAGAGAAATTATCAAATGAGTTTTGTTGCTCGAGATGTTGATGCGTTTTTGAAATATAGATACAATGGAAAATATCCAGATTATTATGGCGGAGTGTATATTAGTGATGATGCCTATAATTTAATAGTTCAAGTTGTTAAAGAAAAACTTCCCTCAAAAAACACCATTGATTATTCTTACTATAATGAATTATTTACTGTTGATAAGTCTATCAAAATAGAATATGTTAAAAATTCTTATAATGAACTAGAAGAAGTATACAATTTTATAAATGATTATTTATCAGAAAATCAGCTACCGAAAGGTTTAAATTCTGTTGGTATAGATATTATGAAAAATAGTGTTGTAGTAAATTGTGTAGAGGTAACTAATGAAATAAAAACAGAATTTAAAGAGAAGATTATTGATTCAGATGTTATTATATTCGAATCAAGTTTAAAAGAAGATGACATAATAAATAAGTGTACCAATTATCCTGAAAAGATTGGCACTGAAACTTTATTTGAACATGGTAATTTATTATTAAGTATAGAGATGGTTAATAATAAATATGTACCTGTACTATTAAACATTTATGATGATGAAACATATGAATTGTTTACAGCATATGCTTCATGTAAACCTGGTAGTATGTGTACTTCTGATTTAGTATATACTAAATCAATTAAAGGTACATATAGTTATGAGATAGAGAATATTTTAAAATATAGTATTAATGCAAATGATTTTACATTTGATAAAGATCATTTACCTAAATATGAAATTTATTTGGGAGAAGATTTAATTACAAAATATGATACGTTGTTTTTTATAGTTGAAAATGATGGGCAAAATAAATATCTTGATGATTTTTTAAAGATGATAGATGTTGATTTAACTAAATGTGCAAAGCCAGAATATAAAAGTTAATTATTTAAATTATATTATAAATTTATTGCAATTTAATATAAATTGCCTATGTAACAATAAAATATCAAATTATTCGTAAGGAATGGAAGGATGAAAAAGTAATTACGATGATATTTTTTTGTATATATAAATTATTAAGGAGGATTATATGAAAAATAAAATATTATTATTTGTTGGGTTAATAGCTACTATACTATTTGGTTTTTCTACGAAAGTAGCTGCTCAAAATATTACCACTTCTGATGATTATGAAAAATATCTTGAACGAAATTGGGAACAAGTGCAATTGTCTACCAAAATTCAAAACAGAATGAAAAAATACTATAACATAAAGGATTCTTTTAGAGATTTATATCCAGATTATTATGGTGGAATTTATATAAGTGATGATGCAAAAAATTTGATAATTCAGATTGTTAAAGAAAATATTCCATCGAAAGAATCAGATGATTATTTAATTTATGAAGAAATTATAGGAATGAATGATAACATTATAATAGAATATGTTGATAATTCATTAAATGAATTAAATGCAGTAAATAATTATATTATTGATTCTCTTATGGAAAATAAATTAATTGATGGAAATTTAATATCAACTGGACTTGATATAATGAATAATTCAGTATCAATAGAATTAAAAAATAATAGTACTAAAAATCAAAGAAAAATTAAAGATATTATAGATAATGCAAATATAGTTGATAAAGATGTAATAAAATTTAAATCAGCACAAAATCATACTCCAAGTGCAAATATTAATGCTGGTGGAAAAATATGGTTAAATTCTGCACAAACGAGTTACTGCTCAATGGGAATGAGAGTAAATTATAATGGAAATAAAGGATATTTGACTGCAGGTCATTGTGCTATGGGATATACAAGTTTTCCATCAGGAACAATTCAAGTAAAGCAGTTTTATAATAATCAATATTATGATTATGCATTTGTTAAAACTAATAGTTCATATACACCTACTAATAACTTACAATCTTATTCTGTTTCTCCAATACCAAGTAATATGGCACAATTAGGTTTAATTAATTACTGTCCTACTATTACTGTTAATATGGCTATTTCTAAAAATGGTGCGAGAACAGGCTATACAACTGGAAATGTTACAGCACTAAATCAAGCTATTAACTACGATATTGATGGTGATGGCATAGGTGATACTCTAATTTATGGATTGATTACTTCAAATGTATATCAAGGTCAAGGAGATAGTGGTGGAGTAGTAATGATACCAAGAACAGATGCAAATGGTGGTCCTATTGGACTAGGTATTTTAAGTGGTGGAGTTAATATGTCTTATACTATGCATTTTTCCGATTTAAATGTTCTGCCTATAGCACTTCAAAATAGATATTAAAAATTATAAACAGAGTTTTAAATATAAACTCTGTTCAGGCCGTTGACAAAGTCGATTTTTCAAATCGACTTTGTCAACGGCTTTTTATATTTCCCACTTTAAAGATAAAAAAAGAACAATTTTAGGGAATTATCATCTAAAATCATTCAATTTTTAATATTTTACTCCCACTTTTAAAAATTCAATTTTTAGATTTTTCAAAAAAAGTAATTTGTCAATAGCCTGAGAACAAGTTAACACAACTTGTCTTTTGTGATTTATCTACACCTAAAAATGATGGTACTTTTAATGTCTATGATGATATTAAAAATAAATTAATAGAAAAAGGTATTCCAGAAGAAGAAATAGAGTTTATTCATAATGCTAAAACTAATCCACAAAAATTGAAACTATTTGAAGATATGAGAAATGGTACAAAAAGAATACTTATAGGATCAACTTCTAAAATGGGAGCAGGTATGAATGTTCAAGATAAATTAATTGCTTTACATCATTTTGACTGTCCGTGGCGACCTTCTGATATAGAACAAAGAGAAGGTAGAATTTTAAGACAGGGTAATCAAAATGAAGAGGTGGAAATATATCGCTATGTTACCGAAGGTAGTTTTGATGCTTATTCTTATCAGTTGATTCAAACAAAAGCAACTTTTATTAATCAAATCATGTCTAATAGTAGTGGTGGTAGAAGAACTGCTGAAGATTTAGATAGAGATACACTTACTTATGCAGAGGTTAAAGCACTTGCTAGTGGTAATCCATTAATTCTTGAAAAGTTTAAAGTAGAAAACGAATTAAAACAATTATATTTATCTAAAAGTAGATATGATAAATCACATATTGAACTTGAGGCAAAATATAATACTGAATTACCAAGAGAACTAAAATATAAAAAGCAATATTTAAGTGGTCTTGAAGAAGATATAAAAAATGTAAAAGACTTGTCTGCTGATAATTTTGTAATTACTATTAGAGATAAAATTTATGATTCTAGAAAAGATGCTAGCACAAAATTTTATGAAAGTTTTTCTCTTTTAAAACCGAGAGAGGAAACTAAACTCGGCGAAATAAGTGGTTTTGATATTGTTGGTACTAAAGATGAATTGTGGTATAAGCCAGTTATTTATATAAAAGGTGCAGGAAAATATAAAGTTGAAATTAATAATACTGATGAAATAGGTAATATCTTAAAGTTAGAAAATATGCTAAAAAGTTTTGATAATAAAATTGGTACTGTAAAAGACCAAATTGCTTATACCGAAAAACAACTTATAGATTGCAAAGAAGAACTTGATAAACCGTTTACACAGCAAGAGAGAATTAGAGAATTGCAAAAAGAGAAAGCAAGAATTGATAATGAACTTGATTTAGATAAACAAGAAAACACTAGGAGTGTCGAAAAAACTAATGAAGATGAAATGGAGAGATAGAAATGAATTTAAAAGATGAATTGTCAAAATTTTTTTCCAATAGTTTTAACAAACGTAAAGCCCCCGAGTATGACAGAATATTATCGTGTAGTTTCAAAGGAGAAGTAAAGGGAGCTTTTATGACAACTGATTGCACTACTGTAAAACTTTTACCAAGTAAATGTAAAACAGGATTAATTGATATTGGAGAAATATTAGATGCTGAGTTTGATAATAGTGAATCATATCATCATAAAGCAATAATATTTTGCGATAAAGATAACGTAGTGTGTGTTTATAATAGCAAAAATGATAGTTATTTTGAAGATGGATATGAGTATTTTGAGCCTGCTGAACAAAGATTGTATATTAGATGTAATAGTGATGCTTCTTATGAGGCATTGAAAAACTTTATTAATCAAAGTAGTAAATATCATAATTTTGCTAAATATGAATATGAAATTCCTAGAAAGAAAGCATTTGAAAAGATGTTTACTGCAAATGAAAGTGTTATAGATGATATTAAAGATAATGATTTAATGTTAGTAGAAGAAAGAATTAATCTTGAACAAATGGAAAGATGATTTTTTTGTTAAAAATCTCTTGCAAAATTTCTTTTTTTAAGTGATAAATAGAACGAACAAAAAGAGCCATTAAATGTATTTAATTCATTCGCTACTGACTTTAGTATGCTGGCTTAAATAGTTATAAGTATAAAAAATTAAAGTCGCTTAAAATGGCTTTAAATTGATTATATAGTATATGCAATATTTAAAGGGAGGATTGATAATATGTATATTACTAATACAACAGAAGATGTAAGAAAATTAGTTGAGGAATTAGAGACTACATCAGATCTTACTAAATTGAAATTTCTTGTTTATATATTTGGCTTGTTAAATAATAACCAAATAAATGATAAAAACGAATCTAATCCAGACTTAATAGAAGATGATGATATGACAATGCTCAATTCAGAGGCAATCGGTCTTACAACAAATGCTTGTACCATTTTATTACAATACTTTGCTATGCTTTATAATGGTATGACAGATAGCAAAGATGCTTATGAAGATAATGGAAATATTTTAGGCATTAATTATAATAAAAAAGATAAGGAACTTGCATCTAAATTTGAAAAACTAAATTTTAATGAAAAACTAGATGTGTTTAGTGAAGTAATAGTTAGATATGATAATGAAACTTATTTTGATGAAAGAACACTTGTAGTATCATTGAATTCAGAATTAAGTGGATTTGATATTGCACACACGATACAAAAATACAAAAAATAACAAATAAAAATAGGGCTTTTATTAAGTCCTTTTTTTATTGTTTGGAAAGGAGAAGAATTATGGATAATTTGCTTACTGATAATTTGAAATTGGTGTATTTTGTAATTAAAAAAATGAATATATTTAATTCTAGTGAGTATGAAGATTATTATCAAATTGGAGTAATTGGATTAATCTATGCAACAAAAACATATAATCCAAATCTAAAAATAACTTTTTCGACTTATGCTTATGTATGTATCAAAAATGAAATTTTAAAATATATTAAAAAAAATGAGAAAAAATATATTTCGTTAGAAGATAAATTATTTGATGATATAAGGATTGAAGATACTATTATAGATGATGACAATTCAATTATTGAAAAAATAATCTTAAAAGAAACAAATAATGAATTATATACAATTTTAGATACGAAATTGGATGATATAGAAAGAAAAATAATTAAAATGTCTTTTGGAATAGGTTGTCGTGAATACAAACAAAAAGAAATTGCAAATATTCTTAATATACCACAATATAAAGTATCTAGAATAAAAAAAAGAGTATTAGAAAGATTAAAAAAATGTATGGAGCTTACAATTTAAAAAATATAATCAGAATATCTATCATAAATTGTACTTAAATGTTATAATAAAAGTACCTGAAAGATTGATATTTGAGATATTTTTATTGTAAAACTTAAATACAATTAAATTAGTTAGATTTTATGAGGGAGCTGATGGTTTAAAAACTGGATTTACTGATAACGCTGGTTATACGATGGCTGTAACCGCCAAAAGAGATGATATGCGTTTAATTGCAATTGTTTTGGGTGAGCAAGTAAGTAAAGTAAGAAATGACGAAACAACTGAATTATTAGATTATGGTTTTAATAATTATAAAGTTAATTTGATAAAATCAAAGGGAGAAGTTGTAAAAAAAATAAAAATAGATAAAGGCAGTAGTAATGAGGTTGAGATTGTAACTCAAAATGATATATTAGTTTTAAATAAAAAAAGTGATGCAACAGTTAATTATGATATTAAAGTAACTGTTAATGAAATAGAATTACCAGTAAAAAAGGGGACAGTTATTGGAAAAATAGAGGTGTTATATAATAATAAAGTAATTAAGTCAGATAATTTAATTGTTAGCAATGATGTTGAAAAAATTAATTATTTTAAATATTTATTTGATAATTTAAAGGATATAGTTAATTGTTCTTTCTTTTAATTTTTCATAAGAGGTGGATAAATTTAAAAGTTTATCTATCTTTTATTTATATAAATTTTATTTGTAACACTTTTTATAATATGATATTATTAATATATAAATAATAGGTGGTGCTGGTTTTATGATTTGTAAAAAATGTGGTACTGAAGCTTTAGATACAGATAAGTTTTGTAATAATTGCGGTTGTCGGTTAAAAGAAGATTTTAATAATTATCAACAAAATATCGATGAATTTAAAAAAGCTGATAATTTTAATTCTTTGATTATGCCTGTTAATTATAGTAATATAGAAAAGTATAAAAATATTAGAAATACTAATTATGATAATAATTATATTAGCAATTATAAGCCATTAAAAAATAATAATAAATTAGCTAAATTATTTATTATTTTAGGAAGCTTTTGCTGTTGTCTTTCTCTAATTATTTTGTTTTTTAATTCTAGTTTATTATTTAATAATTATTCTGGAAAAAGGACTATTATGATTTATATGATAGGTTCTGATTTAGAGTCAAAGTATTATTCAGCAAGTGCTGATATAAACGAAATGGTAAATTCTAATGCTGATTTTGAAAATATAAATTTGTTAATATATACTGGTGGAACTAAAGATTGGCATTATGAAGGTATATCTAGTGATGAAAATGCTATTTATAAAGTTACTAGTGATGGATTAGAAAAAATAAAGTCATATTCTAGAAAAGCTATAGGGAATGCTAGTACTTTGACTGAATTTATAGACTATTCCTATGATAATTATAAAGCTGAAAAATATAGTTTAATTTTATGGGATCATGGTGGAGGGCCAATATATGGTTATGGTTATGATGAATATAATACAACAAATTCTCTAACTTTATTAGAATTAAAAAAAGCACTAAAAAATAGCCAATTTGGTGCAAATAATAAGTTGGAATTTATTGGATTTGATGCTTGTTTAATGGCTACAGCTGAAATAGCTTATGTAGTTTCCGATTATGCTGATTATATGATTGCATCACAGGAAGTTGAACCAGGGGATGGTTGGAATTATGCTTTTTTAAAAAATATTAAAAAATCTACTACTACTTATGATATTGGTAAGGATATAGTTGATAGTTATTTTGAATATTATAGTAATAAAATCTATGGTAGAGGTATTTCATTATCATTGATAAAGTTGAATAAAATAGATTTACTTGAACAAAGATTAAATTTATTGTTTGAAAATATAGACAAAGACTTAATTATTAATTTTTCTGAAATTTCTCGTAGTAGAAGTAATTCAAAAACTTTTGGAAAAGTATCTGCTACTAGTTATGATTTAGTAGATTTGTATGATTTAGTAGAGCAGTTGCCAGAAAATTATTATGATAAAGTTGATAGTTTAAAAAGTGCCGTTGAAGATTTAGTAGTATATCAAAAAACTGATTTATTAGATACTAATGGAATTTCTATTTATTTTCCTTATGATAATAAGAAACAATTAGAAGAAATAATGTATTTATATAAATATTTTGATTTTGCAGACGAATATACTGATTTTATTGATAATTTTGCTTCTGAATTACTAGGTGAACGTTTATATAATTGGCGATTAGAAGGAAACACTCCAGTGACTAATGATGAAGGAGTAATTTCTGTAGAAGTACCACAAGAAGTTATTGAAAATTATAGTAAAGCTAGTTATATTATCTTTGAAAAGACAGATACAGGGTATTATATTCCGAGATTTAAAGGTACAGATGTTGAAGTAAATGGTAACACTTTGACCACAACATTATCAAAAAAAGGCTTAGTTGCAACTAATTCAGATGGAGACGAAATATATATTTCAGCTTTAGAATCAGAAAAGGGTGTAAATTATACTAAATATATAATTCCTGGTACTTTACAACGTTGGAGTGATGATTTCTTAAATGATTTCGAAATGTTACCTGTCTATTTGCAAGTAATTGTTGATGAGGAAAATCCAAATGGTAAAATTGCTGGTGCTATAGAAGCTGTTGTTAATGAAGAAAATAGTGTGTCTTCAAAAGTTGCTATAGATATAAACGATTGGAAAATTATTCAGCTTTTAAATTATGAATATATGATTTTCGATGATTCTGGAATTTATTCTACAGATTGGTCTTCTTCTGGTGTAATTACTGGTTTTGAGGCAGAAATAGATAAAGGCTTTTCTATAGAGTTTAAAGATTTGGATATATCTAAAGAATATTATGCATTGTTTAGAATTGCTGACAGTCAGGGTAATGTTTATACGACAAATGCTGTAAAGGTTTTTAATAAATAATTTAGAAAATATTAAGTAGTAATCATAAAATTGATTACTACTTTTTAGTTATTTTTCTTTCTTCGAATAATAATATTATTGTTAATATATTTTCATGTCGAATTTTGTTTTACAAAAAAAATGATTTTGTTTGTCGAAATAGTATAAAATTAAAAAAAAATAATCTATATTAAATATCAAGGAGGAATAATGCTTAAAATAGATACTATATATAAAAAAGGAGTTTTATTTATAAGGCCTTATGGTGTTATAAATAAAGTTACAAGGTTGGAGTTAGATAAAGTGTTAGAAAGTGTTATTAATAAAGTTGGAATAAAATATTTATTAATTAATTTTGATAATATTTATTATATAAATACTGATATAACTAAAATGTTGGATAATTGGAGTAAAAAAATTAATGAAAATAATGGTAGGTTTTTTATTTGCGGTTATGAAAAAATCAATAATAAATATTTAGTTAATATTAATGATTCTATTTGTGGAATGAATGATGAATTTAGTGTATTTAATATAGTAAATATATAGGAGAGATTTATGAACGATAATGAATTGGTATTTTCATGTAGAAAACTTGTTTATTCTATTGCAAGAAAGTATAGTTATGATGAAAATGATTTAGAAGATTTATATCAGGTAGGGAATGTTGGCTTATCTAAGGCAATAAGAAATTATAAGGACGATAAAAATGCGAAATTTTCTAGTTATGCTCATTTTTATATCGAAGGTGAAATTATTAAGTATGTTAGAGCTAATAAGTTGATTAAAATTAATCCTGAGATATCAGCTCTTAATACTGAGATAAATAAAGCTCGTGAATATTTAGCACAAAGATATATGAGAGATGCAACAATTGAAGAATTAGCTTTATTTTTAGATAAAGATTGTAGAGAAATTGAAGATGCTATTAATAGTAGTTTGTCGGTAAAAAGTCTTGACTATGAACTTAATTCGGATGATGATGGAAAAGATGTTAATTTGTATGATTATGAGCAATATATAGAAAAAGGATATGATGAAGATATATTAACGTTAAGAGAAGAAGTTAGAAAATTAGAACCAAGAGAAAGAAAAATTATATTATCTAGATATTATCAAGATAAAAGTCAAAGTGAAGTTTCTAAGGAAATGGGAATTAGTCAAGTTAAAGTTTCTAGAACTGAAAGTAAAATTTTAGCTAAAATTAAGACTAATATGGTAAATGGTAATGTTTTAAGTAAGACTGCATAGATATGTAGTTTTTTTGTATAAAAAAATAATATTAAAACAAAATATTTATAGGTGATGTTATGAAAAAAAAGGATTATGAAAAAATAGTTAATAAATATAAAGCTAAGGAGAATAGATTAAAAAATGGTATAGTAGCATTTGTGGTAGGAGGTTTAATAGGAGTTATTGCTGAATTTTTAATTCAAGTTTATTCGTATTTTTTAGATATATCTACTCAAGATGCATCAGTGTTTATGATTGTAACACTTATTTTTATAGCATCTTTATTTACAGCTTTAGGCTTTTTCGATAAAATGGTAAATTTTGCTAGATGTGGCTTAATAATACCTATAACTGGTTTTGCTCATTCAATGACAAGTGCAGGACTTGAATATAAGAAAGAGGGACTTGTATATGGTATTGGTAGTAATATTTTTAAGTTAGCAGGTTCAGTAATTTTGTATGGAGTTGTTAGCGCATGGTTTTTTGGAATGATAAGATATTTTTTATTTGGTGGTGTGTAAAATGACTTTTAAATTTAGTAAAGTTTATGTAAATAATGTGTCTACAGTTGTAGGACCATATGAAAAAAAAGGACCTTTAGGTAATAAATTTGATAAGACTTATGATGATTTATATATTGATGAGAATTCTTGGGAAAAGGCTGAAGTTAAATTATTAGAAGAATCTGTTGATATTTTGTTAAATAAATCTAAAAAGAAAAAAGAAGATATTGATTTAATAATAGCTGGAGATTTACTTAATCAAATATCGGCATCTTGTTACGGTGTGGAAAAGTTTATGATACCATTTTTAGGTATTTATAGTGCATGTACTACTAGTACTGAAGGAATTCTTTTAGCAGCATGTATGATTGATTCTTTAAGAGTAAATAATGCTATTGTTTCTGTGTCTTCTCATAATATGGCAAGTGAAAAGCAGTTTAGAAATCCTACAGAATATGGTGCTCCAAAACCTATGACGGCTACTTTTACTACTACTGGTGGTGCTAGTATATTATTGCAGTCTAATAAAACAAAAGTTAAGGTAGAATCAGCTACAGTTGGTCGAATTTGTAATATGAATCAAAAAGATCCAAATAATATGGGAGCGGCAATGGCTATTGCAGCTGCTGATACGATATATAATCATTTAAAAGATACTAAAAGAAGTGTAAATTATTATGATTTGATAATTACTGGTGATTTAGGAAAGTATGGTAAAAAAATACTAATTGAATATATGAAAAGTGAGTATGGTATAGATATGAGTGATAATTATAATGATAGTGGGATAATGATTTATGATATGGACGTTCAAAAAGAAACATTAGCTGGTGGAAGTGGACCAGCTTGTAGTCCTTTAGTAAACTATTCACATATAATTCCTTTATTAGAAGAAAAAAAACTTAATAAAGTTTTGATTGTTGCAACTGGTGCTTTGTTTTCTCCAACTTTTGTTTATCAAAAACAGCCAATTTTATCAATTAGTCATGCTGTTAGTTTGGAGAGTGTAAAATGACATATTTATATTCATTTTTATTTGTTGGATTTATTTGTTTGTTAGGTCAGATTATTTTAGATAATACGAAATTAACAGCTGGACATATTACTAGTATATTTGTAGTATTAGGGGCTCTTTTAGATACTTTTAATATCTATGATGAAATAATAAAATATGTAGGAGGAGGTGCTTTAGTACCAATTACTTCTTTTGGACATTCTTTAATTCATGGGGCACTAGCTAAGGCTAATGATTTAGGTGGTATTGGACTTGTAATGGGAATGTTTGATCTTACTGCTGCAGGTATTACTTCAGCAATTATATTTACATTTATTTTTACAATATTATTTAAACCTAAGGATTAATTATTTTAATGTTTCAATATTTATTATATAATAATTATTGATGAATATGAAAAATAGATTTTGTAAAGTTGAATTAATGATGAATAGTATCATTGTTACTGTAATTCTTTTAATTACAGCTATTTTCTTTTGGCCTAGTTCTGATAACACACAAAGTAATCCTATTGATAATACTAAAACGCAAATAAAAGTTATCGTTAAAAGAATTAATATTAGAAAAGATCCAACTATTTATTCAGATGATATTGGTGATGTTTATGAAGGAGAAATTTATACTGTTTTAGAACATATAGATAATTCTGATTATTATTGGTATAAAATTACTACTAATAATGGAATAACTGGTTATATAGCATCAGATCCTAATGGTGAGTATGTAGAAATAATAAGTGGTGTTATTGATAGAATACCACCTGTTATAACATGTAATAAAGATTTTTTACTTTTTTATAATGGCGAGATAAATTATGATGATGTTGAATGTGTAGATAATTATAGTAATTGTTATTTGTCTTATGATGATACAAATTCTGGGTATATTAAATTTATTGCTAAAGATGACGATGATAATGAATCTTTTTTATATGTTAAATATTATAAGGTGTATTATTTTTATAATAGCTATTTTGAAAATAATGATTTTATTAATGCTAGTTTTGAAAGATTAAATTATGCAAAAGAAACTATTATAAAGGCTAAATATCAATTAAAAAAAGATATTCCTAGTGATAGTAAGAGTATTAATTATGTTCCAATAATAACTTTCTTTGATGAAAATTTTGATGAAATAGATTTAATAACTACTAAGTATAATGTGGATAGTTCAGATAATGATTGTATAAATAATTCCAATATGACTTTAAAAGAAGCTTATATAAATAGTGATTTAGTTAATGGAAGTTACTTATGCATAAATTATTATTTTGATAATACTGATAGTAGGATTAAGTACTTTGCTGTTGGATTTCAAGGAGTAGAAAATTATAATAAAGATAATAATTATTTTGCCAATTATTATTCTAAATATTATATTAATTAAAATTATATGTGATTTATTATTACATGGTAGTATTCAAAAAGTTACTTGGAAATTATTTAATTTATTAATCTTATTTTTATTAGAAAATTGAAATAATTTTTTATATGTTTTGATGCATAATTATTTTATATGTCAAATTTATTAATTACTATTTTTCTTGTAAAATATAGAAAAATAATATATAATAGCGTATAAATTTTTGTGTGGTGTGTTATGAAAAATTATGATGAATTTTTAAATGCAAAGGCACTTATAAAAAGAAAAAAGTACAAAGATGCTATATATATATTAAGAAAGCTATATACGGAAGAACCTTTTGATAATATTATTAAATTTGAATTAGCAAGAGTGTTGATAAAATTTAAAGATACTTTATTTGAGGGTCGTAATTACCTCTTAGAATTACTTTATACGTCAAATTGGACGTATGCAATGCTAGAATTAGGAAGATTAGAAGCGAGTGTAGGAAATTATGAAGAAGCCAAATCATGTTTTAATGAATTGTTAGAATCGACAAATTGGATTTATGCAATTCAAGAATTATTATTTTTATATATTAGAGAAGATAACTATGAAGAAGCAAGCCAACTTTTGAATGCAATTTATAATTCAAAATTAATAGAAGATAATAAGTTAAGTAATATTGTTTTTTATTTAAAATATAAGTTAAATTTATTAACTGAAACTGATAAAAAGCAAAATAAAAATTACTTTTGTTTGCAATTATTAGATTATAATAGAGAAGCAGCAATTAATCATATAAAAGTTCATCTTGATGAAAATGATTTTAAAAATCGCATTCTGTATTTTTTGAATCAACTGATATTGAAGATATTTTTTCTTCTATTGAAAGAAGTATTTCTGAAGCAATTCCAGATCAATCAAATTTTACAGATAAATATAAAGTTGATTGTGATTATGTAATAGGGGTTAATAATGGTGTTGAAACAAGTTGTGTTGAGGTTATTACTTTTCCAAATACAAAAGATATTATTACAATGTATCCAGTTATCGACACTAGAAAAAAATCTTCAAGAAATGATGTTAAGAGATTAGTTTACGATAGAAAAAATTAATTACTTGTTATTTGTAATGTTATTATAAAGTTAATACTAAATGATTAGTAATAATTATTTAGTATTTTTATATTTTTTAGCTTTTTGGCTATTTGTGATTAATTGTTTTCCGTTATTGTTTTAAATCGCTTATTTGTGTTATAATAGCTATGTTTATTAATAATGGAAGTAGGAATTATTATGGAGATTACTTTAAAAATAGATGATTTTGAAGGACCTTTAGATTTATTATTGCATTTAATAAAAGAAAAAAAGATGGACTTGTTAAATTTAAAAATAGAAATAATTATTGATGAATATTTGAATTTTATTGAAAAAATGGAAAAAATGAATTTAGATATTGCAAGTAGTTATTTAGTTATGGCAAGTGAACTTTTAGAAATGAAATCAAAGCTATTGTTACCAAATCAGAATGATGAAGAAGATGTTGAAGAGGACCCAAAAGAAAGATTAATTAATAGATTAGTTGAATATCAAAGATATAAAGATTTAACAGAGCAATTTAGAATTTTAGAGAAAGAAAGAAAACTTATTTATACAAAAATACCAGAAAAATTAGATAAGTATAAAGATGAAAATATTAATATGGCAAATAGTGATATTACAATAGATGATTTAATGGATGCTTTTAAAAAGTTTTTAGAAAGAAAGGAACTTGAGAAACCTTTGAATACGAAAGTTACTACTAAAGAGATTTCTGTAGAAGAAAAAATAATTGCAATTAGAAAGACATTAAAAATAAAAAATAAAGTTAATTTTTTTGACTTATTTGATAAATTTACAAAAGAATATGTTGTTGCTACTTTTTTGGCTATATTAGAGATGGCTAAAAAAAGAGAAATTAAAATATTTCAAGAAAATAGATTTGGTGAAATTATTTGTGAGGTAAATTATGAATAAAGAAGGTATTTTAGAAGGCTTACTTTTTGCTGTTGGTGATGAAGGATTGACACTTTCACAAATAGAAGATATTTTAAGTATTGATACTGATACTGCTAAAGAATTACTTTTATCACTAAAAAGTAGATATGAAGATGATAAATATGGTATTCAGATTAGTTTTTTAGGTAATTCTTTTAAGTTAACAACAAAAAAGGAACATAAAGAGTATTATCAAAAATTAATTGAAAATCCAGAGACTAACACGTTGTCACAAGCTGCTTTGGAAACTTTAGCAATAGTTGCATATAATGAACCTTTAACAGTTCAAGGAGTAGATGAAATAAGAGGGGTTAATAGTAGGGATATAATAAGAAGATTAGTGGCTAAAGGATTTTTAAAAGAAGTTGGAAAAAGTGAATTAATTGGTAGACCTACTTTATATGCAACAACGAGAGATTTTTTGGATTATTTTGGACTTTCTTCTAAAGAACAATTACCAAAATTTGAGGAAATTAAGAAAAATGATGAATTATTAGAAACTAATTTATATGATTCTAAGTATAAAGAAAATAGTTAATAATAGAGGTGTTTATGAAAAAAATAGCAATAATTGGTGGAGGTGCTTCTGGTTTAGTATCTGCAATTTTTGCCAAAAATGATAATAATGAAGTTATTATTTTAGAAAAGAGAAATAATTGTGGTAAGAAAATATTAGTAACAGGAAATGGAAGATGTAATTATTGGAACGAGGATCAAAATTTAGTACATTATAATTCAAGTAATATGGAAATTTTAGAAAAGATATATACTGAAAATAATCGAAGTGAATGTTTAAATTTTTTTTCTAAATTGGGTATAATTCCTTATATAAAGAATGGTTATTATTATCCAATGTCAAGAGAAGCTAGTACAATTAAAAATTTATTATTAGAAGAGGTAAATAAATTAAATATTAAAGTTGTAAATGATTTTAATGTAACGAAAATAGATAAAAAGAATTCTATGTTTATTATTAATGATAAATTAGTTTTTGATAAAGTAGTAGTTGCTACTGGTTCGTATGCTTATTATAATGATACTTTTTCTTTTAATGGTTACGAAATCGCAAAATACTTTGGTCATAATGTTATAAAGCCATTGCCTGCTTTAGTTCAACTTTTATCTAAAGAAAAAGTTTTTAAAAATTGCAGTGGTGTAAGATGTGATGTTACTGTTTCATTATATTCTAATAATAAATTATTGAAAGAAGAAATAGGTGAAATACTTTTAGCAGATTATGGAATAAGTGGAATCTGTGTTTTTAATTTAAGTAGTATTGCATCACGTCTTTTAGACGATAGAAAAAATGTTAATGTTGTTATAAATTTTGTACCATGGTATAAGCAAGATAACTTTTTTAATTGGTTAATTGAGCATGAGAAAGTTGTTAATGATATGTGTGTTGATAATTTTTTAATGGGATTTTTGAATAGCAAATTAGTGAAAGTTATACTATCTTTAGTAAATATTGATAAAGAAAAAAAATGGTGTGATTTAAGTAATTTTGAAAAAGAAAAAATAGCTAATAAATTACAATATTTTAATTTAGAAATTATTGGTACTAAAGATTTTAAAGATGCACAAGTTTGTAGTGGAGGAGTTTGTTTAACTAATATTAATCCGTATAGTATGGAATCTAATTTAATAAAAAATTTATATTTTATAGGTGAAGTATTAGATGTAGATGGTGACTGTGGTGGATATAATTTATCATTTGCTTTTATATCGGGAATGTTAGCTGGAAAGAGTGTAGGTAATAATGATTAGAATTAGACAATTAAAAGTTCCTTTGGATGATAAAATTAATTTAAAAAATAAAATAGCCAAAAAACTTCATATAAAGGATAGCACTATAAAGAAAATAATTATAAAAAAGGAATCAATTGATGCAAGAAATAAGAACAATATTTATTATATATATGAAGTTGATATTATAGTAGATAATGAATTAGAAGTGTTAAAGAAAAATAAGTCTTTGGATATTTTTATTGCAAAGGAAGAAAAATATGTTTTACCTAAAAGTGGTAAAGAAAAACTTAATAATAGACCTATAATAATTGGTAGTGGTCCTGCTGGACTTTTTTCGGCTTATTTGCTTGCAGAGTGTGGGTATAGGCCAATAGTTATCGAACGAGGAGAAAAAATTGAAGAGAGAGTAAAGACAGTTGAGAAATTTTGGGAATTAGGAATATTAAATAATAATTCTAATGTTTCTTTTGGTGAAGGTGGAGCTGGTACTTTTTCAGATGGAAAATTAAATACTTTAGTTAAAGATAGTGAAAATAGAATGTTAAAAGTGTTTAATACTTTTGTAGATTGTGGTGCACCAACTGATATTTTATATAAAAATAAGCCTCATATCGGAACAGATTTACTTAGAAATGTTATAGTTAATATTAGAAAGAAAATTATTGATATGGGCGGAGAATTTATGTATAATTCTACAGTTACAGATTTTATAATTGAAAATGATAGAATCAAATGTGTAAAAATAAATGATAAAGATTTTATTCCTTGTGATGTGACTATTTTAGCTATTGGTCATAGTGCAAGAGATACTTTTAAATTGTTATATGATAAAAATATAAAAATGAGTTCTAAACCCTTTGCAATAGGTGTTAGAGTTCAGCATCCTCAAAATACGATAAATGAATCACAATATGGGAAATATTCTAAATATTTAGATAATGCAAGTTATAAGCTTGTTTATAAGGCATCTAATAATAGGGGTGTTTATTCTTTCTGTATGTGTCCTGGTGGTTATGTAGTAAATTCATCATCAGAAAATGGTTATTTAGTTATAAATGGTATGAGTAACCATAAAAGAGATAATCAAAATGCTAATAGTGCAATTGTTGTAACAGTTAATGAAGACGATTTTGGATATAATGCTTTAGATGGATTATTATATCAGAAAAATATTGAAAAGAAAGCTTATGAAGTTTGTAAAGGAAAGATTCCTATTCAATTATTAGATGATTTTAAAAATAATAAAGTTTCTAGTTCTTTTAGAGAAGTTTTTCCATGCTTTAAGGGAGAATATGACTTTGCTGATTTAAACAGAATTTTACCTAAATATGTTAGTGATTCAATAAAAGAAGCAATGGATAATTTTGAAAAAAAGATAAAGGGATTTTCAAGAGATGATACTATTATTGCTGGTGTAGAAACAAGAACATCGTCACCAGTAAGAATAGAAAGAGATGATAGTTTTATGTCTAATATTTTGGGAATATATCCATGCGGAGAAGGTGCAGGTTATGCTGGTGGAATAACTACTTCAGCTATGGATGGAATAAAAGTAGCGGAAAGTATTATAAAAAAATATTTGCCATTTGAATAAAATAGATATTCACAAAAAATAAATATATGATATAATATATTCATATATTTGCCTGAGTGATGGAATGGTAGACGTGTCGGACTCAAAATCCGATGGTAGCAATACCGTGTGGGTTCAAGTCCCACCTCAGGCACCAGATTGATAGGAAACTCGAACTTTTCGAGTAGTAATAAATATTAACTAGAAGTACTGTCTAGTTTTTTTGTTATTATGAGGAAAGTGAGGAGTTTTAATGAAGGAAGTAAAAATATTAGAAGTTGAAAAGGAAGTTCTAAAAAGAATTGATATGATATGTAGATTTGCTTGTTGTAAGTATTCTATAAAAAAAGGAAGTATTATAAATATTAAAGGAAGTAATATTGCTTATGTAAGTCCACATATTATAACAATCAATGAGAATAATTATTTAATATTTAATGGAAGTGATAAAGTTTTTATAAATGATTATTCTAAATGTATTAAATTAAAAGATATGGAAGTTCATATTAAAAACAATTAAATGTTTTTAAACTAGGCGTACAAAAAGGAAGTGAAATACTTGAGGTTAAAAGTATGGACTTTTTGTGCTTTTAATCTCTTTCAAAAAAAGCAATAGAAAGAGAGATGAAATTATGGACGAAAAAAAGAAAATTGCAGATATTTATATTAGAGTTAGTACACTCGACCAAGCACGAGAGGGTTTTAGTTTGCCTGAACAAAAAGAAAAATTAATTGAATTTTGTAAATCTAAAGGATATAAAATTCACGCAATATATGCTGATGAAGGAATAAGTGCTAAAGATGATAAAAGACCAGCATATCGACAAATGATTAATGATATTAAAAACGGTACAGTTAATGTCATAGTAGCTTTAAAGTTAGATAGATTAACTAGAAGTGTTTATGATGTAGAAAAACTAATGAAATTATTAGAAAAATATGGTTGTGATTTGGATTGTAAAGATGATGATTCTAACACATTAACTTCAACAGGAAGAATGTGTATAAGATTAACTACTGCATTTAGTCAAAATGAAATTGAAAGATGTTCAGAAAGAACAAAGTTTGGTATGGTTGGTGCTATTAAAGCAGGACACATTCCAAATAGAACTCCAATAGGATTTAAAAGAATTGATAAGAAGTTAGTACCAGATGAATTAACAAAAGATATTGTAATGAGAATGTATGATTTATATTTGGAAGGAAAAAGTTATCAAGGTATTGCTAATATTTACAACAAAAAAGAAGTATTAGGAAGAACTAATTGGTTAGATTCTACTATTCAAAAGATAATGACCAATGAACTTTATAAAGGAGATTTTGTTCATGGAAAAACAACTAAACATCCTCAGTATTATGAAGATGTTGTAGAGCCTATAGTATCAAAAGAAAAATGGAATGCTTGTCAGTACCAAACACAACGAAATGCTAGACACTATGAAAGAACTGCAACTTACCTTTTTACTAATAAATTAAAATGTTCAGTATGTGGTAATTTCTTAGGTGGTAAAGCTACTACTAAAAGAAAAAGTGGTAAGAAATATTATTACTATAAATGCGAAAAATGTAGAACTAACTACAAAGAAGATATTATAAGAGATGGCTTACTACTTCAACTATATGGCCTAATAAGAAAAGATAATTTAATTAATAAATATTACACACCATTTATAAAACACAAACAAGAGGATAATACAAAAGATTATATAACTGAATTAAAGGAATTGGAAAAACAAGAAGAAAGAATTAAATGTGCTTATTTAAATGGTGTTGTTAAAATGGATGAGTTTGATAATGAATTAAAAAGTATTAGATATAAAATTGATAACATTAATAAAAAGATTAAAGAAATAAAACAATGTGAAAACTTTAACTTTACTACTAATGATTTATTAATTTTAGAAGATACAGAAACAATTGATACTTTTGTTAATCCCGATATATTTTTAACTAATATTCTAAATTTAACTAATGCTTCAAGAGAAGAAATGAAAAGAATAATTAGTACTTATATTGATAATATTGAAATAAATAAGGTTGGAGATAAAATAGAATTATTAAATATTGAGTATAGAAAGAGTTTTCTTACTGATTTAGTAAATTATCATAATAATTATGGTGTACCATATAACTTTAATATATTTAGTGATGAAAAAGGTTTTAAAATACCAATGAATCACGAAGGTAAAACAAGTTTAGAAGCAAAGGAATATTTTAATAAATTACAAGATATTGTTTCAAAAAATAGTTTAAAACTAAATTATTATGAAACTGAAGCAGATAGTAAATTAGAAGATATTAGTTTTGAACCTAATGGAGATTATGAACAAATATTAAGACTAATAGTTTTATCTGATACTAAAAATTATAATGATAAAACATTAAGATTAGGAGTTATTACTTTAGATTTAGAAAGTGCATTATATTCTCGTTTAAATAGAAAAGAACAACCAAATGAGTTATGCAATATTTAGATGTCAAAGTATTAATACATTAGCAGATTTATCCCATATTGGGAGTCATAATAAACGAGAAAAAGAATCTTATAAATCTAATCCTGATATAAGAATTGAAGACAGTATTAACAATATAGAATTAGTAAAATGTACTAAAAAATATAGAGAAAAGTTTTATGAAATAACTAAAGAATATAAAAAAGAACACGACGAAAAAATGAAAACCATTAGACAAGATAGATATAAAACTTTTGATCAGATGGTAGATGATTCTAAAAGTTGTGTTGCAGATGAAATGATATTTACAAGTGGCCCAGAATTCTTTAAAGATATGACCAAAGAAGAAATATTAAAATGGGCTAATGGATGTATGGAATTTGTTTATAAAGATTTAGGTTATACCAAAGAACAAGTAATACAATCAGTATTACACTTAGATGAGAAGACACCACACATTCATTGTGTAGTAGTTCCTCTTGTTAAAAAGTTTGATAAAAGAGTTAATAAAGAAAGATATTCTATTTCTAAAAGAGATTATATTAAAGACCAAAATTATTTAAGTATATTACAAGATAAATATTGCTTTAGATTAAATAATTTGGGGTTTAAATTAGAACGTGGTGAAAAAGGAACTAAAATTAAAAATCTTTCTTTAGGACAATTAAAAGGTATAACTAGACAATATGAAAGACTTGCTAATAAGAGTATAAAAAATATTGAAAGTGAACACTTAAAAATTATTAATATATTAAAACTTTCAAAAAAGAAAGCTTTTTCAGATTCAATTATTCTTAATGGTGAATCATATCACATCTTACTAAAATATTTAGATTTATATACTAAAGAAATTCAAAATCAAGTAATATATCAAAACTTTTTTAACGATTTAGATGATTATATTTTTAATTATAAAGAGTTAGAAAAGGAATACAATCATTCACAAAAAGTAATAAATAATTTAGAAGAAGAATGTGAAAAACTAGACCAAAATAATAATAACTTAATTGAATCTATTAAGCATATATTAGAAATGTTAAAAGACTTTTTTAGAAGAATTCTACTTTCTAAAAATGAAGTTGATAAAAATAAAACAATAAACATTTTAAAAGAATGTTATGAAAAAGATTTATATAATTCTTATGATTTAATAGATATTTCTAAAGATACTGATAAAGAAATAGAAGTAAATGATTTTATAAAAGAAGAAATATTAGAAAAAGAATACGACTATTTCGTTTAGTCGTATTCTTTGTTTATACTAAATTTTTGATAATTTAGAAACACACTTGCACATTGACAAAACGAATGTGTTTATATTATCTTGATTTTGATGAATTAGGGATACTATTTAATTTAATGTTAGTTACTGTTTCTTTTATAGATTCCATATATGGTTGAATGGCCATCATTTCTTCAGTAGATAAAACTTGACTAATTTCACGTTTTTTCTCTACACCATTTTCATCTGGAAAATAACCATCGCAATAATAATATACTGCTATTTTTGCACAGGCTTTTCTTAAATATATATCTTTTACTTCTTTTTCTAACATAAAGATTCCTCCTTCATCTATATTATAACACAAAATTTTTTGTTTTTTTTATTTAATTTTATGTTATACTATAATTAGTTAATAATTATTACTAACCATTTCTTTTGTTCTGAAAGTTGTTGTACTTCTTCCATAAGGGCACCAGAAAGTTTATATCCGAACCATTATGGTTCGGTTTATTTTTGTCTCGCTTGAGTATGTACTCCAGATGGGCTGAATTTTCAAGTAATGGTCTCGATTATTTCAAGACTTTTTATTTTATTAAATTTAAAATGTTGTATAATATGAATTAAATAGGAGTAAAATGATGCTAAAAATAATTGATAGGTTTGAAAACGATAAAAATATGTTTATTTCTGGTTTTATTAATTTTTATAATGAAAGTAATTCTAAATACATTATAGATAAAGTTAAAAATGCTAATATTATTTGGTATGACTCAACATGCTTAAAAGAAGACAAAGATTTGTTGTCTCATATTGTTACAAATTTATCTATGGATAAACTCGAATATTTTTTATCGAAAAGAAAAATTGAAGTTTTTACACAAAGTGCATATATTAATGAGCTGAATTTATTAGTTTTACCTCAAAACTATGATATCAGTCATATAATTCATGAAATGAATCATATGATTGGTTCTCATATTATCTCATTATCTCCATATATGGTCATTAACGGATTATCTTATGAAATGGGAAAAGGGGATGTTGTTGTTTTAGAAAATGATGCCATGAATGAAGTGATTAATCAATTAATGACGTTTGATATTATTAACGAATTGAAAAACTTAGGAATGAATGTTGTTTATACTACTTCTTGGCAAGACAATGCATTTCCATTATTAATGCCATTTTATAGTAGATTTAAGGAAAGTTTGAAAGAACTTTATATTAGTGGAAATTATATGAATTTTTTAAATCAATTTGATAAAGAAAAGTTTCAGAGCTTTTCACAATTTATATTTATGAAGTTATTTTCTATTAAAAAGAGATTACGTAGAAATGAACAAGTAACAATAACACGAGAAGAAATTGAAAGTGTAGAAAGTATGATAAATGATATGACATTAACACAAAATACAAATAAAAAAAGGTAGAAATAAAAGTTTGTTATACAAATGTTAAAAATATGTTATAAAGTTGTCCTATTATCAAAAAATGTGTAGTATAATTCAGTTGTACTTGAGGTGACGAATCTTATCTTTTAGGTGGTTAGTATCTATCTGTGATAGGGTCTATATTGATTTGAAATGTCTTTGAAAAATTTATAACAAGATACATTTTTTGCTTAGAACCAGTAATTTTTTATGAAAAAAGATTGATTACAATAATCATTAAATTAAGAATAACCCCTATTTATTTTAAAAATAAATATTCAAAATCTTTTTGTATTTTATATATTTATATTTAAGCTTATTAGTATAATTGATGTAAAAAAAACAATTTTATATATTATTTTATTAGTTAGATATTATTTAATGCCATAAATCTACCATTCGAGTAATTTTTTTTAATTATGGAAATAATTAATTATAATATATTTTATAAATAATTAAATTATTAGTAATTTAGAAGGAGGTGATTATATGAAATATATTAAGTATTCTGTTATTATATTATTTCTTTGTATTGGATTTAAATTGTTTGTAAGTGATGCTCTTTTTGTTTATATAAATGGTGTTGATTTGCCATCATTTCGTGGTAGATATGCAACTATGTCAAGAGAAAAAATGACCAATGATGAACAATATGCTTGGAAAATAGAAGCTACTGACAATTTATCTGGCGATGATAGAAATATTCAGGGAAAACTTTATGGTCAAACTGCTGGTGCTGGTGTTACTGATTATTATGAGTTACCTACTGGTATAAATGTTTATTTTGGTAATAGTAGTAAGACATTAGGATCTTATCAGTTATGGCTAATGGCCACGAAAAGTACTTTAACAACTGTTAAATATTATGGAGGTTGGGAAGTTTGAAAAAATTGTTTTTTAAAAGAAATAAATATATAATAGTTGCTTATATAATTGTTATTTTTATAACAATTTTTTCCATATATAACTTTTTTTTAGTGAATCGTTATTTTGATTATGATAAAATTAAAAAAATTTGTTATGAAAATCAAGATATGGAATCTGAAGTTTGTACTGGATTTACAAAATATGGTTGGGATTTAGAAGAATATATAAATAATCCAGATAATACTTTTATGGGAAAGGTTAAGAAGTCTGGATTTATCAATCTTTATACTAATATCATTGTTGATTATCCTTATCATGCTTTACAATTTTTATCACCACTTATCATTTCACTTGCAACTTTAGGAACTATACATAGTTTTATTTCCACTGGATATTTTAAATATTATTTACAAAGAATGAAATATAAAACATTATTAAAGGAAGTGTATAAGAGAACTATTTTTATCCCTTTAATAACACCAATTTCACTTTTTATTGTTTTTTTATTTATGGGAATATTAACTAATTTTGAAATTATTGATTCAACAAATCTTTATAGTGAATGGTTTATATCTAATTTTTACTTTTATTTTGTTACTGTAATTATTATTCAATATTTATTTAATATTTTTTGTGTTAATTTATCTTTACTTGCTTTGTTAACAAACAAAAATACTGTTCTTGTGATATTGAAAGGTTATTTATACTTTTTTATATTTAATATGTTTTACTATATTATTTTATTTGCTATAATATTAAGAAGAATATTAGGTTTGGATATTTCCTATGAATTTTTTACAATTACTGGTTTTTGGGTATTTCATACTAATTCTAATTATTTATGGGTTATACCAGAACTTGTTCTTCTTATTATTCTTTCATTTTATTTATTGTATTTATTTTATAGAAATAAAGAAAAGATTATTATATCTTCGGATTTTATAAGTGCTTAGAGGTATTATTATGCAAAAAAAACAGATGTTTAGTTATTTAATAAAAAGCGATAAGTATAAAATTATTTATTTATTGTTAGTTGTTTTAGCTTTGTATGGTCATTTTATCTTAGGTTTGAATATTGATAATATTTGGAGATCAATATTACTTTCTTTTCAATTTAATTATTTTAATGTGTTATTTTTCGTAGTATCGTTTATTACGACAGTTCATGTTATTGAAGCTTTTAATAATCAATTTAAAGATGTTGTTTTAAGATTAAAAAATAAAAAAATATATATTTATAATTTAGTATTTATGAATTTTGTTATGTATTTATTTAATATTATGCTTTTTGGAATAATTTATTTTCCTTTAGTTATTATAAGTAATTTTGTAACTACAAAAAAAGATATAATTTTATTATATGATATTGATACTTGGATATATGCTATTTATTATTTAGGGAGATATTTTGTGGTTCTTTTTTTCATTAATATTATTTCACTTTTTATTTATCTGAATTTTGGTACTATTAAAATGTATATATTTCAGTTGTTTATTTTACTTTTATTAATAATTGAAAAACTTTTTGGATTTAACGATAAATTGTATTTAAGTTTTAATAGAGATATATTAATATCAATATTTATTATTATTCTTGTAATAACTGTAATAATATTTTTATATTTTTATTTATTAAAGAGAAGGAAGCTTGATATCGGACTAAAAAATGATTTTAATTATTTAAAAAAAAATAAAATTAAATTACTTCTTTTATTTCTTTTAATAAATGTAATATCACTTACTTTACATTTAACAGAAGAAATACCTTCTCTTGAAAAAATAATGTTTTCTAATGCTACTAATATTTTAAAAGATGAATTTAGTATTATTCAGTATATTATTTTTTTATTTAATAATATCGTTTTTATTTTTTTAATACTTGATTTGTTTATTAAAGATTTGAATTATGAGCTTGATAATCTTTTTATGAGAATTAAAATTTTTAAATGGATGTTTACAAAATTTTCTTTTGTAATAATTGTGACAATTGTCCTAAAATTATTAGAATATTTAAGCTTATTTTTTTGCTTGTATTTGCTTTCAACGATTTCTTGGAATATAGAACTGGTTAATTTAATAGTTATTGATATTGTTTATACTTTATCGATTGAGTTTTCTTATTTATTTCTTTATATTTTATTTTATAGAGCTAATAATATTTTTATTTATTACATAGTCGGTGTATTTCTTTTCTTGGTAATTCCCAAAAATGTTTATAACTTACATAAGTATATTTTGTTTTTACTATTGATATTGTTAATTATTATAGTAGCTATATTTTTAATAACAAAAAAATTTCATAAAAAAATGATAGAAAAATTGAGGAGTAATTGATATGATTTTAGAAATTAAAAATTTAAGTAAAAGTTTTGATAATAATATGGTTCTTGATAATGTTAATTTGTCTTTAACATCTGGAAAAATTTATGGCATTATAGGTAGAAATGGTAGTGGTAAAAGTGTATTACTTAAAATAATTTGTGGTTATTATGTTCCTAGTAGTGGGGAAGTTCTTTTAGATGGTAAAGATTATATGAAAAGTTTTGAATTTTTACCAAACGCTCGAGCTTTAATTGAAAAGCCTTCGTTTTTACCTGATTTAACTGGGTTTGAAAATTTAAAATTACTTGCATCTATTCAAAATAGAATTGATGATAATGATATTTTACGTATTATTGACAAGCTGAATCTTTCTTCTGAAAAGGATAAGATTTATGCAAAATATTCTTTAGGAACAAAACAAAAGTTAGGAATAGCTCAAGTTTTGATGGAAAACCCTGATATTATTATATTAGATGAGCCATTAAACGGTATTGAAAAATTAACGGCTGAAAAAATTAGAGAAATTTTAAAAGAAGAAAAGGAAAAAGGAAAATTAATAATAATTGCTTCACATATTAAAGAAGATATTGATTTTTTAGCTGATGAAGTTTATGAAATAGATTCTGGTAAAGTAATAAAGATTAAATAATGTGTAATATTTTTAATAGTTTAAAAAATATCATTTAATGTTATAGATGATATTTTTTTGTTAGTTAATTAAAAAAGTTTTCATAAATCATTTAAAATATAAATATTTTAAGCCTAATTTTTTATATATATCGCTTGCTCTAGGCAGAGATAAAATTCTAGCAAATAATAAGTTATATAACTCATCAAATAAAAAGATAGAGCAAAGACTATAACTTAGGATTAAGAAGTATTTCTTTTTCATTTTTTTTGCTAAATAGAAGCAAAATGGTACTACTAAATATATTAGTAATAAACCAGATACACTAAATACTAAAACACTTCTTAGACAAACATATCCGTTAATGTTAAAGAAGCTTAATATTTCTTTACTATAGTCCCAACATTTTATTCCCATAATATATTCCATAAAATAACCAGCAAAATATTCAAGTATACCAGTAGATATCATACTAGTTAAGAATACTGATAGGGGATTTCTTCTTTTATTATAAGTTAATAAATAAATTATAATAGCTCCTATTGCATAAATATTTATCCAAGGAAGAAAATTACCTCCTCGGAAATATATTTCTTTCATACCACTATTGAAATAATAAAATATAACTTCGTAACACCAACCAAAAATACCTGATATTACAATTATTAAACTAAATATTCCTAACATTGTTTTCTTATCAAAATTATGATTTTTTAATAAATATTCTTTATACATTTTTTTCATTTTATTACATCCTAATCATTTTTATAAATCTATTTTAACAAAAAAAACTAAGTAAAAAAAAGTATATTATTTATAAATTTATTCTTTATGTCTAATTAAGACAACAAGATAATAGTTTTAATATAGTAATAAAATATTAGATTAAATAGTTTTTAAAAACGATGTTAAGATAGTTATTTTTTTATTTATTAATGAGACTATAAATTTATTGCTTGGGTATTAGAATTAATATATAATTAGATTATAGAAATAAAAGTTTAAAATGTTAAATATTAATCAGGAGGTATAAATGGAAAAAGTTAAAGTTGGTATTTTACCAAATCAATTTTTAAAATCAAATGGGACTTTTGATAAAGATGAAGCAATTAAGTTATCTGGGAAAATAGCAGGTGTGTGTTATGATAAAGAAGGTTTTTCTCATCTTGAAAATGAACCTGAAGAAAAAACATTACGTAGAGTTAATATGACTTTAAATAATGGACATCATAGTGTTTATGATCATATATCTATTAGTTTAAATTTACAAAATATACCTAAAATTTTAGCAATGGTACTTAATAATGAAAGTCAATATACGACAAGTGAAAAATCAGCCCGTTATACTGAGATCGAAAGAAAAGACGATTCAATTATTACAGAAGATGAAGCAAGATTATATAATAAATGGATATGTTTATTTAAGGCTAAGATAAAAGAAAAATATGGAAATATATATAGTGATTCTAAGATACAAAAATTAGCACAAGAAAATGCTAGGTATTTAGTTACTGTATTTATGCCAACACAAATGATTTATACCACTTCATTAAGGCAAATAAATTATCTTGCTTCTTGGTTACAAGATTATATTAATTCTCTTGATATGAATTTGGAATTTAATAAAAAATTAGCATTATCGATTAATCAGTTATTAGAAAATCTTGATGGCTTAAATATTTTAGATGATAGGTTAATGAAAAATGCTAAACATAGAAAACTTTCTTTATTTGGTAAGAATTTAGATGATAGAGAAGAATATTTTGGTTCTGTTTATTCTACTGTGTATGATGGTTCTTTTTCTTCTCTTGCCCAAGCTCAAAGACATAGAACACTAGATTATCAAATGGAAATGAATGATGATAAAAAATATTTTATTCCACCAATTATTGAAGATGATCCGATGTTAGTTGTTGAATGGCTTGAAGACATTAATAGTGTGGGTTATGTTAATCCACAAGGAGAGCTTGTAAAAATTAGTGAATTAGGTACATATGATAATTTTATTTTGAAATGTAAAGAAAGATTATGTAGTGCTGCTCAACTTGAAATAATGTTGCAAACTAGAGATACTTTGTTAAAATATCAAAAAGCATTAGAAGAGTCAAAGAATCCACTTGCCGATGATATTAAACAGTATACTTATGGTGCAAGATGTACTTTTCCAGATTTTGAATGTTCAAAAAGTTGTAATTTTAGTGAAGGGATTAGATTAGTTAGAAAAATTTAATTAATTAAATTGTTAGATATCAATTTTAGTATTGATATTTTTTAATGTAAACATAATTATGTTATAATAGTTATGTTAAATGGAGTATATTATGAATAAAGAATTAATAACTTTAAAAAGAGAACCATATATAATAAAAAATAAATATTCTACAATAGATTTCTTTTTTATTTTTCCTTGTAAATATAAGAAAGAAGATATGTTTTATTTATTATTATTAAAACAAATTTTAGTAAATAGTTCTTTTTTATATAAAAGTGAAACATCGTATAAAAGAAAATTATCAGATTTAATGATTATAAGACAATCTTTAAATAATAGAATTTTAAATAATAATTTATATTTAGAATTTAGACTTACTGTTCCAAATCCTAAAATAGTTAAAAATTATGATTTGGATAGTTCTTTTTCTTTTTTTATTAATACAATTTATAAACCTAATGTAGTAGGAAATAAGTTTAATAAAAAAGTATTCGAAAGAGAAAAAAATTTTTTAAAAGAAGATATTTTAATGAGTTTAAAAAATGTTTATTATGAATCTTATCAAAAATTTTTAAATTTAGTTGATGATAAAGGAATTTTAAAAGATAATATATATAATAATTTAGATTTAATAAAAAATGCAAATGAATATGAATTATATGATGTTTATAATGAACTGATCATTAATAATAAACCAATAATTATGGTTTATGGTGATGTAGATAAGAGTATTGTTTCTTTAATAAAAAAGTATGTTAATATAAAAAACGAAAAAGTAAAATTAAATATCGACTATTATAATTTCTTGTTTCCAAGAGAAAAGTGTAAATATGTTATAGAAAATTCAAAATATAATCAGTCAATTTTATATGTTGCTTATAAAGTAAAAAAAATGAATAATAATGATTTAATATATTTGAATTTAATAAAAAATATTCTAGGTATTGGCGCTGAAAGCTTAATTTTTAAGATTTTAAGGGTTGATAGTGGACTAGTGTATAGTTGTTCTACTTGGTGTGATTCAATAACAGGTCTTCTTGTTATTGAAACTTATATTAATAATAATTCTAACGACATTGTGTTAGAAAAAATTAAAAATCTTATTGATATGTTAAAGAATAAAGAAATTTTAAGGAAGGAAATTTATAGGGTATTAGAATCATTAAAATATTCTGTTATACGGAAAAAAGATAATAAAAACAAAAAATTAGATGATCTTATTAAATATAAATTTAAATTTGGTTTTACTATTGAAAAATTGATAGAGAAATATTCAAATCTGGATTTGGATTTAACTATTGATTTTATAAATCGATTAGTTCTTGATACTGTTTATTTTTATAAGGGTGATTTTAATGAAAAAAATAAAAATATATAAGTTAAATAGTGGACCTAAAGTAGTTTTATATCAAGATACTTCTAGACACTGTGCACTTGCTAGTTTGTTTGTTATGTTTGGAGGAAAAAATAAAGAGGTAATTGTGAATAATAAATGTTATTCTATATGTGATGGAATGGCTCATTTTATTGAACATCTTTTGATTGAAAATAGTAAATATGGTAATGCATTAGTTATGTTTAATAAGAAAAATACTAATATGAATGGATATACATCACGCTATGTTACAGAATATTTTATTGATTCAATTAATAACTTTAAAAGTGATTTAGAAAAACTAATAAATATAGTTAATAATGTTAATTTTTCTATAAATGATATTGAGGAAACAAAGAAAGCAATTATTAAAGAAAAAATGATGTCAAAAGATAGTAATTTTAGAGATTTAGAAAAGATAGACTATGAATGCCTTTTTAAAAATATTAAGTATCCTAATATTCTAGGTGAAGTAGCGGATATTAAAACTATAAATTATGATATGGTTAAATTTTGTTATGACATTTTTTATCAAATACAAAATCAAATGCTTATAGTATCAGGTAATTTTAAAATACGTGAAATAGAAAGAATTATAAAAGACGTCTATAGTAATTTTGATAGAAATAAAATTAAATATAATATTCCTAAAATGATAGAAAATAATAGTGTTCTTTTAAAAGAAAAATGTATTTTTAAAAATATACATTTGGATTATGTACGTTTAAATTATAAAATAAATATAGAAGATTTAAGTAATGAGGAAAGGTTAAAACTTGATTTTTATTTAGAATATTTTTTATCGTTTTTATTTGATTCTGCTTCTAAAGTATATAATTATTTAGTATCTTCTAAAATTTGTTTGTATGATATTGATTATTCTTGTTCTAAAATAGATGATTTTTTTGTTTTAAAAATTGGTACGTATACTAATAATCATGATAAATTTATTACGATAATTAATGATGCAATAAGAAAAAAGAATATTAATAGAAAAGATTTTGAACGACGAAAAAGAAAAAGTATTATAAATATAATAATGAGAGAAGATAGTTTGTTTAATACTGTTAATCCCTTTATTGAGAATATTATAAAATTTAATTGTGATAGGATAGATAAAGTAGAAGATATTCAAAAGCAGAGTTTTGCTGATTATAAACAATGTATTTTAAATTTAGATTTTAGCAATATGTCTGTTACTAAGATGTTAAGAATGGAAGAAAATAGTGATTTCAATGAATGATAGGTTTATTACAGAAAAATTAAATTCATTAAAGAAATCTAAATTTAGAAGTAGTTTTCATTTGAAAATAAAAGATAAACAATATGTGTATGAAAAAGGAATTGATACAATTGAAAAGCATGCTTATGATTTTATAATGAAAAGATTATCATTAAAAGTTATAAATAATGATGGAAAACAAACGCCAACGCGTGGGCATCCCGTATTTATTGCTCAGCATGCTACAGCAACGTGTTGTAGAAGTTGTCTTTATAAATGGCATAAAATAGAAAAAAATAAACAATTAAATAAAAATGAAATTGATTATATTGTTTTAATAATTATGTCTTGGATAAAGGAAGAAATGAAAAATTAATTTATTTTTTTTAAATTTATGATAAAATAGTTTTATAAATTTTTATTAGAATAGAGGAATATATGAGTGATGTGGCAAAAGGCTTTTTTAAAGCTTTGTTTGGTTTATTAGTACTATTTTTAATACTTTATATAATTAGATATAATATTATTACTAATAAAGGATTCTCTGAAGTTAATTATGATGAAATACTTGAAAATGAAAAAAATCAGTATGAAGAGATAAAAATAGATTTAGATAGTATTGGACAGAAATTATACGAAAAAGTTAATTTTAAATTTATAGAAACTAATTTTGGTAAAGAATTTTTTAATAATTATTATATTACAGGGATAGATTTTAATAAAAATGTTAATAGTGAGCTAGCTGTCTTTTTAGCAATAATTAATTTGAAAAAAGATAGTTTTATGGACATGTGTAGTAATAATATTATAGTCTTGAAGTCTGACGTTGATAATGAAATAAAAAGCATTTTTGGTTCTATTAAATATGAGGATATTTTATATAAGAAGTATGATGATGGTTTAATTATTGAATATGATAATTCTAATAATTTATATAAAGTTACTAATAATAGATGCAGTGGTTTAGAGTTTGGCGTTGACTATATTGAGTCAGAATTGTATGAGGTAGAGAGTAATAATGGTAATATAGAGATAACTGAAATAGTTTATTATGTTAGTTATTCTTTTGATGCTAGTGGAAATTATTTTTTAAATTATCATTATGGTCTTGATAAAGATTCATCAATAATATCTACTAGTAAAGATAATACGTTTGATAAAGAAAAATTTTTAAAGTATAAATATATATTTAATAAAGGTAGTAGTGATAATTATTATTTGACTAAAATTGAAAAATTATGATGGTTTATTATTATGTTGAGTTATAATACATATGTTACAAATTTAAAATAAAAAAAGATACCAATCTGGTATAATTAAGTTGTGAACAAAAAATTATACAGAAAGAGTGGT